>JBAQMN010000058.1:0-5674 GCA_049302895.1 Actinomycetota bacterium
TCTGTTTCAATATCTACATAGCCGCCGACGCCGAGCGGTAGATCATACTGGGAGATTTGATAATCCTTAGGCATATCCGGGTAGAAATAGTTCTTCCGGTGAAGCTGATTGAAGTCGGCAATGTCACCGTTCATAGCCAGAGCAATCCTGGTTGCGTACTTGACAGCTTTTTTGTTTATTACTGGAAGGACGCCGGGATGACCCAGGCAGATGGGGCAGGTCTGGGTGTTCGGGGGCTCACCAAAGGTGACCTTGCACCCGCAGAACATCTTGCTCTCTGTCGAGAGCTCCACATGTACCTCCAACCCGATTAAAGTTTCATACTCCATCTAAGCTCCACAAAAGGGGACAGGCTACTTTTATTATCTTTCCTCGACTCTTTTTCGTGGTCTTCCTCTCGGCTTAAGCGTTGATTCTAATCCTAGTTCTTTGCTCACTTGTATCTGCCACATTAATGGTCCATGGGGAGATTGGCGATTAACACTTTGACGAAGCTTCTCCAATTCCTTTGGGGTCAAAGGCTCATCCACATATCTATCCCAATCCTCAGGCAATTTTATAGGAATTTCATCAAGTAATAACCGAGATTCTTCGCCAATTCTTTCCTTATAAGACGACCACGGCCATTCTTTAACTGAGCTAACGAACCCAGCTCTCACTGGATTACCTTCGACATACCTCACCACTGTTAATAAATGCGTGTCTTCCTGTATAATGAAGCTCTTAAATCGCCCCTGCCATACATGACCACTGGTTCCATAATGCCGATGATAACGCCGGACATGACTCGTCATTAACCATTGCATCCATTTACTTAGTTCTTCAGCCCGCTGAGGCATTACAACTACATGAAAATGATTTGACATTAAACAATATGCAAAAATCTTCACAAAATATCGAGCTTTTGCTTTTCCCATTAAATCAATAAAAACTTCATAATCTTGATCCTTGTGAAAAACTTCCTGACCACCGTTTCCGCGGTTAAGCACGTGATAAACAAAACCATCAACTAGACCTCTAGCAATCCGTGGCATTAGTTAGTTTTCTCCTCAAAAGTATAAAAAGTAGCCTGTCCCCTTTTTTCCCTTTTTTTATTAAAGGTTGGGTTTTTCTTTGAAGCCAAAGGCTTGTTCGAAGGTATAAGCCACCCTCAGCAGAGTTGATTCGTCAAAGGCCTTGCCGATGAGCTGAAGGCCGATGGGAAGGCCATCGGCCATGCCGCAGGGGAGGGAAATGCCAGGAAGACCCGCCAGGTTTACCGGAATGGTGCACACATCAGACAGGTACATCATCAGCGGATTCTCAAACTTCTCGCCGATTTTGAAGGCAACTGTCGGCGACGTTGGTGACGCAATCACATCAACCCGCTCAAAAGCTCTGTTAAAATCTTCGACAATCAGTGTTCTGACTTTCTGAGCCTGGCCATAATAAGCTTCATAATATCCAGCACTGAGCGCGTAGGTTCCGAGCATGATCCGCCGCTTTACCTCGTTTCCGAAACCCTCTTCTCGTGTTTTGGAGTACATATCGACCATATCCTTGACCTCCTGTGATGTGCGATAGCCGTATCTTACTCCGTCATAGCGAGCCAGATTCGAGCTGGCTTCGGCCGGTGCGATAAGATAATAAGCCGAGAGGGCATAGTCTGCGTGGGGGAGGGAAACCTCTTTGACTTCGGCTCCCAGGCTTGCCAGGAGGTCGAGGGATTTTTTAATGGAATCCCTGACTTCTGGTTGAATACCCTCACCCATCATCTCCTTCAGAAGTCCGATCTTCAGCCCTTTAACGTCTGCTACCAGTGCCTTTGAATAATCAGGAATTTCAATATCAATAGATGTGGTGTCACAGGGATCATGTCCGGCAATGGCCTGTAGAAGCAGAGCACAATCGGTGACATCCTTGGTGATCGGCCCAATCTGATCAAGAGACGAAGCAAAAGCTACCAGGCCGTAACGGGAAACCAGCCCATAAGTGGGCTTCATCCCCACTACTCCACAGAGGGAAGCCGGCTGTCTGATGGAACCACCTGTATCAGAACCCAATGCCATTATGGCTTCTCCCGCCGCTACTGCTGCTGCCGATCCTCCACTGGACCCCCCGGGCACTGTTGCCACATTCCAGGGGTTTCGGGTAACCCCGAAATGGGAAGTTTCAGTGGACGAGCCCATGGCAAACTCGTCCATGTTGGTTTTTCCCGTCATTACAATATCTTGAGCAAAAACCTTCTTTACCGCCGTGCCGTTGTAGATAGGAATATAGTTTCCGAGAATTTTAGAGGAGCATGTTGTCAGAATGCCTTTGGTGCACATGTTGTCTTTAATGGCCGTCGGTATACCCGCCAGCGGGCCAATCTCCTCCCCTGCTTTTATCTTCTTATCGACCTCGCGAGCTTCTGCCAGCGCAAACTCTTCCATCAAAGTGACGTAGGCTTTGACCTCAGGCTCAACCTGCCTGATGCGATCGAAAACAATCTTGACCAAATCCTCCGCGGAAATCTCCCGGTCAACCAACTTTCTATGCAATTCATGAGAAGTCAGTTCGTAGAGTTTCATACTATTTTCGGTACAACGAACATGTTATCCTCTTTTTTCGGCGCATTCTTTAGCGCCTCTTCCTGCGTCAGGCAAGGCCTCGATTTGTCTTCTCGAAACACGTTTCTCAAAGGCAAAACATGAGAGGTGGGAGGAACCTTGGACGTATCGAGCTCCTTTATCTTCCCAGCGTGTTCCAGAATCTGCTGAAGCTGCCTGGTAAACCGCTCCTTCTCCTCCTCCGTAAGATAGAGGCGAGCCAGAAGAGCCACGTGCTCGACCTCCTTTTTGCTAATTATGCCTTCCTTTGCCATTTACCCTCCAATCCGAGGCAAGGTGCCTCGGCTACCTGTGAACCTAGGTCGACCTGTAGGTCGACACTCCTTGCGGACCTAAAGGTCCGCCTCTACAACGTCGTAGTGGTCGACCTTTAGGTCGACTATTCCTTCTACCTGATGACTGCACTATAAATTATCACAATCGAAATCAAGTTATTAAGTGAGTGAAGCATTATGGACGGCCCCAGCGACCCTTCCCTCTCATAAAGATAAGCCAGGATCATCCCGATCGCAGTCGTCGGAAAGATAAGCCAGGCGTTGGCGTGAAAAAGGCCAAAAATGACTGCGCTCACCACGATTCCCCCAGCCACTCCCAATCTTCTTCTCAGCGCCGGATAAAGAAACCCTCTGAAAAACAACTCTTCCACCACGGGAGCCGCCAGAGCACCAATCACAATCGCTACCAGCAAACCTCGATAGCCATAGCCAAAAAGGTGGGGGATCCGCGTGACCAGCTCCGTCGGAGGCTTCGCCCTCAAAATGGTTCCGACTATACTGGCTATGATACCATAAATAATCGAAACCACCCTCAAGATAACCAACCATATGACGGCCAGCCCGACAGCGCGCCCAAAGCCGAAAGAGGTGAAACCGACATCCTTCAAGCTCCCCCTGTACTTCACCACTGCAAAATACAAGACCAGAAGGGTCAGCACCCCGTAGACCAGGAGCATAACCACCGCCGTTCTCAAAGGAGTCGATACAGCCGAAGTCTGCACGAAATCCGCCCTGGCGAATCGAGCGATGAATATCAGAAGAACCAGAATAACAAGGACTTTCCCAACATCTATTAGAGTCCAGTCCTTACTGCTCAAGAAGCCTCCTTAGTTCCTCTTCGCCTATGGTCTTGACACCTATTTCTTTTGCCTTTTCGAACTTGCTGCCGGGATTCTCCCCGATAACCACATAGTCAGTCTTCTTGCTCACACTTGAGGAAACTCGCCCCCCGAGCTTCTCTATCGCTTCGGTTGCGTCCTCGCGAGTGTAAGAACTCAAACCTCCCGTGAGAACAAAGGTCAATCCCTCAAGCTTCTGGGGAGCCTCGGATTTCAGAGCCTCCTCCATCATGACCCCGGACCGGCGAAGTTTTTCGAGAACCCTGAGATTCCTCTCCTCTTTGAAGAAAGAAACGATGCTCTCGGCGATCCTGGGCCCGACTTCAGGAATGGCTGTCAATTTCTCATACGTCGCTTCCTGAAGGCTGCCGATTGAAGAAAAGTTTTTGGCCAGGACGTCAGCGACATGCGAACCGACATGCCTTATCCCCAAAGCGAAGAGAAGCCTGGCCAGAGGCCGACTCTTGGAAGCCTCGATGGCATCCAGCAGATTTTGAGCGGCTTTGTCAGCAAAATGCTCCAGCGTGAGCAGGTCTTCCCTGGTCAGATAGTAAATGTCGCCTACATCTCTTATTATATCCCTCTTGAGAAGCTCCATAGAGACAGCGGCTCCCAGACCCTCGATATCCATGGCTCCCCGGCCGGCAAAATGGAGGACGTGCTCGAAGAGCTGAGCTGGACAGGCGATATTGGTACATCGAGCGACCGCTTCTCCTTCCGGACGAACCACCCGACCACCACAAACAGGACACCGGGTTGGCATCTTAAAAAGCTTCTCCTGCCCCGTTCTACGGCTGGGAACGGGTGCGACTATCTCAGGAATAACATCGCCGGCCTTCTGAACAACCACATAGTCGCCTATGCGAATGTCTTTTCTCTTTATCTCATCCTCGTTGTGAAGGGTGGCACGGCTCACCGTGGAGCCGGCAACCTTGACAGGTTCAAGAACAGCAGCCGGGGTCAGAGCCCCGGTTCGCCCCACATTTATCTGGATGCCGATTAGCCTCGTCACGCGCTGCTCAGCCGGGAATTTATAGGCTATAGCCCAACGGGGTGATTTTGCCGTCGCCCCCAAACGGTTCTGCTGATCAAGGTCATTTACCTTTACCACAACCCCGTCAATCTCAAAAGGAAGATCGCCGCGCTTTTCCTGCCACTCGCTCACATAGGCAAAAACCTCGTCGGTTGTCCTGGCCAACATGGCCTCCCTCATCACCTTGAAGCCTGCCTTTCTCAAGAACTCCAGACTCTCCCACTGGGTCTTAAGAGATACTTGAGAAACGTAGCCGACGCCGTAGAAAATAGCATCAAGCTCCCTTTGCGCGGTAACCTTCGGATCGAGCTGCCTAAGCGATCCGGCCGCAGCGTTCCTCGGATTGGCAAAAAGGGGCAGACCTGCATCCGCTCGCTCATTGTTAAGCTCTTCAAACTGTTTTTTGGTGAGGAAGGCCTCTCCTCTTACCTCAACCTCAGGAGGGGGATTATCCAGCCTGAGCCGTAGAGGAATGGAGCGAATTGTTTTAAGATTTGGTGTTATCTCTTCGCCAACTTCTCCGTCTCCCCTGGTCGCTCCGCGCACATAGAGACCGTTTTCAAAGGTGAGAGCGATCGCCGCACCATCAACTTTAGGTTCACACGTGTACTCAAAGGTCTCACCAGGCAGTGCCCTATTCAACCGATCAAAAAAGGCACTGAGCTCCTCGAAGGAGAAGGCATCGGCAAGAGACATCAGCCGGCTCCGGTGGCGGACAGGCTGGAAGCCGACAGCCGGCGGGGCTCCAATCCTTTGCGTGGGTGAGTCGGAAGTGACGAGTTCGGGGTGAGCTTCCTCAAGGGAGATAAGCTCACGCATTAGCTCGTCGTACTCGGCATCGGATATCTCCGGCGAATCGAGAACATAGTATCTGTAATTGTGATAGTTGATCAGGTCGCGCAACTCTCTTATTCTCTTCTCGACATCCTTCATCTT
>JBAQMN010000059.1:0-2296 GCA_049302895.1 Actinomycetota bacterium
GTCTCTAATCCGGAATTCAAAGGTGTTACTGATGTTGGAAAGGGAACAAGAACAAGCAATCGACTGGTAAAGGCTTTTGATAGAGTAGTGGTCTCTCCGGTTTGGTATACACTGATGCTCGGTCTGCTCTTTCTTGCCGTTTCCCTGCTCGCCGTGGCTGGGCTGTCCTTGCTGCTCTTTTCCCGAAGTTCTCTCAAGAAACAGATAAGCTTCTACGAGAAGGTCGCCAACAAATATCGACGTGCTCCGAAGGAATCTTCCAGAGAGACCAAGAACGCTTATGGAGAGACTAAGAAAGAGACCAAGGTGGACGAGGCGAAAATTCTTGAAGAAGCAATAGGGATGACCAGGTTTCTAGCGGAAAAGCGAGGGTTCATTGACACTATACAGCTTCTACTCATCCAGGCCGAGCTTCCCCTCAAGCCGGCTGAGTTCATTTTCTTCCATTTCACCGGTGTACTGGTTATGGGACTTCTGGCTTTCTTATTGAGCAAGAGTCTCCTGGTCACTATGTTGTTTATCATTCTCGCAGTCGCTCTCCCGTTGGCATACGTCTACAATTTGATAAGTAAGAGAAAGCGCGCCTTCCACGAGCAGTTGCCCGATATGCTTGCTCTCATTGCCGGGTCTCTAAAGGCTGGCTTCGGATTACTGCAGGCAATCAAGGTGGCTTCAGAAGAGATGGCGTCTCCAGCGTCATCAGAGCTTAAGAAGGTCTTGGCGGAGGCAAATCTGGGCTTGCCCCTCGAAGAAGCCCTCGATGGCATGGCGGCCAGGATCGGAAGCGAAAACCTGAGTTGGGCCGTTATGGCCATAAAAATACATCGAGAAGTGGGAGGAAACCTGGCCGAGTTGCTTCAAACTTTGGCCGGAACCATTCGGGAAAGAGACAGGATCAGCCGGCAAATAAAGGTACTCACGGCAGAAGGAAAACTCTCCGCTATCATTCTTTTTATACTTCCGCTCATATTGGGTCTCGTCTTTTTAATCATAAATCGTCCATACGTAAGTCTCTTGTTCACCACTACGGTTGGGTTGATCATGGTTTCTATTGCCACGATTCTGATGATCATTGGTGGCCTATGGTTCAGGAAGATAGTCTCAATCGAGGTTTGAGGAGGTAATGGAATGGCCAGTTTCTCACTCTTGGTTTCATTAGGGCTGCTCTTCTCAGCCATCGTTCTTGGCGTGCTGGCTTTAGTCATGCCCGCCTTTGAGAAACGCCAGGTTAAGCAGTCTCTTCAGGCACTGTCGATGTATGAGAAAGGGCTTGTCACGCAGCGCGATGTTTCTGCGACCCGTTTCTATGAGCGAGCCCCATTATTGCTTTTAAAACTATCAAGATTAGGCCGAAGACTCAGTCCCCATCGGGCGATAGACTACCTGAACAAGCAGTTGGTCTATGCCGGAATGCCCAGGGAGCTGGATAAGCTTCTGGCGATAAAGATACTCAGTCTGGCGGGTGGTGCCCTTGTCGTCGGATTACTGTGGGCGGTTCTGCGACCGTCATTTCTATGGCTAATTTTGATAATCGTGATATTCGCAGGAGGAGGCTTCTTCTTGCCGGAATTCTGGCTGAGCTGGAAGGGTAAGGCACGGCAGAAGGCAATCCGGCTGGCTCTCCCGGGCGTCCTCGATCTCCTGGCGGTTAGTGTCGAAGCCGGGTTGGGTTTTGATTCAGCGTTGTCAAAAACGATTAAGAAGATGAGTGGACCCCTCTCTGAGGAATTTGCCAGAATGCTCAAGGAGATGCAGATGGGAACAAGTCGGAAGGATGCCTTCAAGAATCTGAGCACGAGAACAGCTGTGTCTGAACTCAAGTCCTTTCTTTCAGCGATGATTCAAGCCGATGTTTTCGGGATCAGTATAGCTGATACCCTGAAAGTGCAGGCGCAGGAGATGAGAGTCAGGCGCGCCCAGAAGGCGGAGGAGATAGCACAGAAAGCCCCCGTAAAGCTGGTCTTCCCGACTATTCTTTGCATCTTTCCGGCCATCTTCGTTGTGATTTTGGGGCCGGCCGCTATTCGTATATACAACTCGCTTTTCAGAACGGTCTTTCGTTGATTAGGAGTTGAATCTGTGTCGATGAGAGGTGAAATAGAATGATCGCGGGCTCAATACGGTTCTTGCGGTGGATGTTTTTGATAGGAGTAGTCGCAGTCTTGTTGGCAACAATGTCATTTTTTGGGTTCGCTTATGCGGAAGAAAAGGTGGATTCTTCGCAGATTTTGGGCAAAGTAGTGGGCACTGTTTTCAATGACGCCAACAGGAATGGGCTTCGGGAGGCGGGTGAGCC
>JBAQMN010000060.1:0-1795 GCA_049302895.1 Actinomycetota bacterium
GGATAAACTTCGTCGAGAGGCTCGAACACTATTGTTATTCTTCGAGCGAGTCCTTCGACAAGCTCAGGACAAGCGTCGCGAGTCGAGAAGCAACTGACACTCTCATCTCTGGAGCGAAATAGTGTACGTAAATAATGGCTTCTCATAGCTGGACAGGTCGTAGATTAAGCCGGCCCAGGCCAAAGCCTCTGGAAGCAGCTCCCAACCTCTGTACAATTCAACGCCCTGCGGTCTGCCTAGACAAAAACGAGCCGTCCCATCGTCTGTGAGAAAGGACGCTTGGTCTGCTTTAACCTTCGCCCAGGCACCAATTTTTTCGCGTTCCAAGGAGAGACCGCTCCCATCCCGATATTGTGAAAAGAAACTCGCTCCCTGCTCGTTCAAAAGGAAC
Source organism: Actinomycetota bacterium (assembly GCA_049302895.1). Lineage (GTDB taxonomy): Bacteria > Actinomycetota > JAHEXW01 > JAHEXW01 > JBAQMN01 > JBAQMN01. The sequence goes on from JBAQMN010000060.1 coordinate 392, forward strand.
AGTTTCGCCTTTCCAAGAGTTCGATTAAACTCCGACAAATCAACTCGAACAACGATTTCGCCAGGCAAAATGCGATAACTCACCGGTATCTTTGTTAAAGATTCGCCTCCCTTGAAAAAGAATTCAAAACCCGTTTTTTTGAGCGTCCGACTCCAGGTCGGAAGGAGTTTCTGAAGAGGCGTAATCTTCTTATAGGCCAAACCCCTTAGCTCCACCCAGGCATAGTGAAGAGAGCTTTGCATCTCCTTTCCCCTGAACTTTACTCGCTCGAGAGCATCGAGGAAGAATGTTTTCTTAAGAATTTCGTGATCTTTTTCTTTCAAGGTTTCTACTTCCGCGCCAAAGGAAAGATACGTCTGAAAATTCTTCACGACCACCGGAACGCCAAAACCCATCCCTTCTTCGCAAACTGCGGAACCATTTTTAAACATGATCAGCCCTTTCTGCAGGCCATGTGTCAGTCCTGGATCATTGGCAGATGATGAGGAGAGACCAAAAGAAATATCGCGCATATGTTAGAAACCTTGAACCTTGACACCGAAGAAGTAGGCAGCGACGGCAAAGAAGGCGTGACCCAGAATGACAATCGGGATGACGAATTTGCCATTCCATCGGTGAACATTAAAATTCACTGGGATCCACCGGAGCCCCACACCGACCTGAAAAGTTATCAGAAAGAAAAGAAGCAGACCCGACCACACGTAGACGGGTTTACCGAATATACTGGGAACAACAAACATAGCGCCTCCTTCTGCTTTACCCTCGAGCAATACATATTAAACCCATGCTACTATTTGTGGAGTTACGATTCAACAGATTTGATATGATTGAGCGTGGATTAGTATCGCACCAAAGTAATGCCGTCAAACCTCGGAGGTTTTTAGTGGGAGAGGTACATGTAGGAACTTGTTCATGGACGGATCCAACTCTGATCGAGGATGGTTCGTTCTATCCCAAGAAGACAATGACGGCGGAGGAGAGACTTAAGTTCTATGCCGAGCACTTCGATAACGTGGAGGTGGATTCAACTTTCTACGCTCTTCCTTCCGAAAAGGTTGTCTCTCTTCAGGCCTCAAGAACCCCTGATAACTTTACCCTCAACTACAAGGCTTTTGGCCTTTTGACCCAGCACTCGGTAAACCCCAAGGCTCTGCCCAAAACTATTAAGATGCTTGTCGAACCTTCCCTTCTTGAGCAACCGTATCTTCCTTTTAGGACGGCGACAAAAGATGTACTTGATCTCTCCTTTCAGATGTTTGCCAGTGCTCTAAGGCCCGCTCAGTGGTCAAACAAGCTTGGGGCCGTCCTATTTCAATTTCCACCGTTCTTCACTTTTAGCAAGGAAAACATGGATTACATCCTAACCTGCCAGGAAAAGCTATTTGACTATCGACTGGCAATCGA
>JBAQMN010000061.1:0-6946 GCA_049302895.1 Actinomycetota bacterium
GGATAGAGGTGGGGGTGGGGCAAGATTATTTATGACACCCTCCCCTAACCCCTCCCCTCAAGGGAGGGGAAAAGGACTTCTACCACTCTATCTTTACGTAGATGACGCCTTCGGAAGGATCGGCGAGCTGGGCAAAGGCCACTTTTTCTAAATCGATAATGGCGGCGGAATAGATTCCCCGGTCGACTATTTCAACCCAGATCTGCTTACCGTTAGATAAGTTTGTGACGAGCACCTTGGTTCCCATGGGAAGCGTGTTGTGCGCGGCAGTCATCGCCCCCGTGTAAACATACCAGGTGGCTGTTCCCTCCTGACTTCTCCCTGAGCGTTGATACACAGGAGTCGAAGATGATGGGGTCGAGGACACATTAGCTTTGACACGATTCAAAGCCTCTCTTCTCTCCCTGAGCTCCGCCTCGATTCGATACCGCTCAGCCGTCAGGTCTATTAGGAGCTGTCTCTTAATCTCTTTCTGCGTTTTTAAGCGAGCCGATTCTTCCTCGACTTCTTTCTTGTCCTTTTCGATCTTTCTCACAACTGCAAGGTCCTGCTTTCCAATGCGTGTAAGGAGCTCCAGTCGTTGAGTAAAATCGTTTATGTCTTCGCTGCCCAGGAGAACCAGCCAGGCATTAATCCCACCATGTTTATAGATTCCACTAACCCTTTTCTCAAATATTTTTAAGGATTGCGCCAAGCTTCGATCAAGGCTTTCGAGCTCTCGTTCCCTTCTATCTATCGCCAGATCGATCTGATCAAGTTCATTAAGCGCCGCGTTGTACTTCTGAATAGTCTCATCGAGCCGCGGGTCGCTTAGGCCATCGACCTCCGATGCGTTTCCAGATGAAGGATTCTGCGAAAAGACAGGCGGGTTCGAGACCAGAAGAAAAAAGAGAGTTAGGAAAAATATCTTGCCTATATTCTTTTTAAATAACCTTAAAAGTATAAAGCAGTCACCCCTACCGAAAAAGGAACTCTTATTATAGCCAAAAAAGGCCAAAAGTTCAAGTTTGAGGGAATAAAAGCCTGTAAGAGCGACTGAAAGGAAGCTCTTTTAAAGGGGCATATTCTTAGGGGAAAGTATTTCCCCTAAGAGATACGTCAGGAAGGGGAATTATTCAAGGGGAAACGCTGGGTTTCCCCTTGAAAGAGCGCTATGCGAGGCCAGCGAGCTAGCGCGAGTTAGGAGAGTTGGCGGCGGGGAAACAGGGGCTTGCCTTTTTCTACTCTGGTCCCGGATTCGAAAAGCCCCCACTGGAGAGCGTTTGGCAGAGCTGACTTTTCAATGTCCTCTTTAACACTGAGTTGAGACCAGAGTTCTCTTGCCGTTTCGGGCATGAAAGGAAAGATGAGAAGGGCAATCAGGCGCAGACTCTCGACACAGTTATAAAGAACCGACTCCAAGCGCTTTTCCTTACCTTCTTTAGCCAGAACCCACGGAGCTTCCTTGTCGACATAGCGGTTAACCTGGCTAACAAACTGCCAGACGGCAGCCAGAGCTTCGCTAAAAGCCAGCCTATCTAAGGACTTTCCCATATTCTTGAAAGCCTCGTCGAAGGAAAGACGTAATCTTCGGTCCGCATCCAGCTCCTCACCGAGTTTTCCCACCCGACCGTTGTGATACTTCTCGACCATAGCGAGAACCCGACTAGCCAGGTTACCCAGATCATTGGCCAGATCCCGATTGTATCGCTCCTCCAGCCTATGAATGGAAAAATCTCCATCCCTCCCGAAAGAGAATTCCCGCAGGATAAAATAGCGGATCCCATCGACCTTATAATCCTTTGACAATATTTCAGGGTCGATAACGTTCCCCAGACTTTTGCTCATTTTCTGACCATTAACGGTGAAGTATCCGTGGATGAAGAGTCTCTTGGGCAACTCGATATCCAACGCAAAGAGCAAGCTGGGCCAGATAGTGGCGTGAACCCTTAAGATATCCTTAGCCATCAGTTGAGCATCTGCCGGCCAGTAGCGATTGAACTTGGCCATATCCTCCGGCCAGCCGATCCCCGTAATGTAATTGGTGAAGGCATCGACCCACACGTAAGTAGTGTGGTTGGGATCGAAGGGCAGAGGAATACCCCACTCGACCTTACTCCTGGATATAGCGAGGTCCGCCAGAACCTCGTTCTTTAGAAATGAAAGCATCTCATTTTTTCGCTCTTCGGGTTCGATCACAAAGCGTCTGTTTTCGAGGGCGTCCACCAGTCGGGGTTGAAACTCGGACAGCTTGAAAAAATAGGTTTCTTCCGACACAAGCTCGGGCACGATAAGATGAAGAGGGCACTTGCCGTCCACCAGTTCGCTTGAAGAATAGTATCGCTCACAGCCAATGCAGTAGAGCCCCTCGTATCTGCCTTTATAGATCAAGCCCTTTTCGTTCAAGATGTTAAGGATTCTCTGAACTGCACTTACGTGATCAGGGGCGGTGGTTCGGATGAAATAGTCATTACTGATATTGAGATGCTTCCAGACCTTTTTGAATTCCTCCGCTACTTCGTCACAAAATTCTTGTGGATTTTTTCCTGCCTCTTTCGCAGCCTGTGCCACTTTGGCTCCGTGTTCGTCTGTTCCCGTCAAGAAAAAGACATCATCGCCCTTAAGTCGATGATAACGAGCCAGAACATCCGCGGCGATCGTCGTATAAGCCGATCCCACGTGCGGAGGCTGATTCACATAGTATATCGGTGTAGTCACATAAAACTTGGCCATTAATCACCCGTTAAACAAACATTACCAACTTGACCTTGATAAGATTCTAACATATAATTACCACTATAATCGGTCTTTAAAACTCCCCATAATTTAGTTCCCCTTATAGCCACTTAAAGGAGGACGATGAAATCCACTGGAATCGTTCGGAAGCTTGATGAACTCGGTCGCATTGTGATTCCCATGGAACTTCGCCGCATTTTCGGCATAAGCAACCGGGATCCCCTGGAGATTTTTGTCGAGGGCGACAAAATAGTTCTTCAAAAGTCCGAACCGAGCTGCGCTTTCTGTGACAGCATGGATAATCTTACAACCTATAAAGAGAAATACATCTGTGAACGGTGCCGGACAGATTTGTCCGCCAGGAAGACTTCATAGTCCGCAAATTCACTGGCGTAGCCCCTTATCTCTTAACTCTTTCACTGTCTCGTAAACCAAACGCTTGCTTACCCCGAGCTTTGCGGCTACTATCTGAATGGCTTTCTTCTTGGCTATGCCCTTCTGAATCTCCTTGTTAACCGCCCGCTTTAGATCTGCCTCCTTGACCACCGGCCTCTCCCTTTTCGTTCCCTCAACAACAAGAACAATCTCACCCCTCGGCGGTTTTTCCCTGACCCATTCCAGAATCTCCGTTGCCTTACCCCTTTTTATCTCCTCAAACTTCTTGGTGAGCTCTCTAACCAAGGCCATTCTCCGATCTCCCAGCAAATCAATAATGCTTACGAGGGTCTTTTCAACGCGGTGAGGAGCTTCATAAAAAATCATTGTTCTGGGATTCTTAGTCAGGCGACTAAGAGCCCGCTCTCGCTCTCCCTTTTTCCGGGGTAGAAAACCCTCGAAGCTGAACCTGTGTGTCGGAAGTCCCGAGACGACAAGGGCACTTATGAGGGCTGAGGGGCCGGGGAGAACCTCTACATGAATCTCTTCTTGGAGCGAGGAAGTAATCAAGCGGTAGCCCGGATCCGATATTCCAGGCATTCCCGCCTCGGAAACGAGAGCGACCGTCTTACCCTCCTTAAGTTTCTTGATAAGTTCTCTTGACCTGGTGATTTCATTGCCTTCGTGATAGCTAACGAGGGGCGCTTTGATTCCGAAGTGGGTGAGGAGGCTCCGGGTCTTTCTCGTGTCTTCGGCAGCGATGAGATCGACTTCTTTGAGAATTCTTAGGACCCTTAGAGTGATATCCTCCAGGTTACCGATGGGAGTGGCGCAGATATAAAGCTTACCGACCATTTCCGGTGCTTTTGAGGGCTTTTTCTAACGACGTGAGTTCCTTGTAGAAAAACGTAACGTCCAAAATCCAGGCTTTGTAATTTGGCGGACAATAGATCGGTCCTATCAGAGGGATAGTTATGAGATCTTTCTTTATGTATTCTTTGGACAAGAAAGCGGTATATCTAAAAATGGCATCCTCCCAGTTCTTCCACTCAGAGTCTCCCCATCCCCAGGCATTGTAGGGTTTAAAGTTGTATTTTCCGAAAGAGCTTTCTTTGCCTGATATAGCCACTACTAAGAAGGGATCGACTCCGAAAGTCTTGCCTGCACTTACAAAGGCTCTACCGTATCCGACCATAGGAGAACCCTTGGAGAGAAGATAGAGATCAATGGTGTTCACTTGAGACTGGTTATCCACAAGAAGAGGAGCTTCTCGCGTGAAATTACGAGCCTGCAAGGTCTGCTGAGTCCGCTGGCTCTGCTGAATCTGTTGCAGCCTTGCCGTCTCGGCGCGGGCCTCTTCTTCGGCTCGCCTTTTCGCCTCTTCTTCCTGCGCGGCCTTTAGCTCCCTTACCCTGGTGATCCAGGGAGGATCCGGCTCTACGTAATCTGCGCTGGTCTCGCCTGTAGTGCCGGCGTTCATTTCGATTCCGGTAGATACACTGTTTGAGTTCTGATTTTGAACGCTCGCAAAGGCTGTGGTGATAAATAAGGCCATAACGACGGATATCGTAATAATAGCAACCAGGGGTGGCAATCCAAAATTCCAGTCTGATCTGATTTTCCGATGCTTGCCCGTCATACGCTCTCCTTTTATTTTTATATGAGAGCTCCTATCAGTCGCTCTCTCTACCTTCGGTATAGCCGCATTTAGACTTTAATATCACAAAATGATATCCGGAACCACTACGCAAGCATTTCGTCTCTTTCTTGAAGGACAAGAGCGGCTGCTCCAAGAATTCCCGCCTGGTTCCCTAATTTTGCGTGCACTATCTTTACCACATCCTTATTGGGAATCAAAGCACGCTTTGCCACAACTTCCCTGGCCACCTTGATTATGAACTCGTCTCCCTCCATCACCCCGCCACCAAGAATGATCATCTCGGGATTGAAAATATTAACTATATTCGTTAATCCTATTCCAACCACAAAGCCTACGTCCTCAAGAATCTGACGAGCTAACTTGTCACCCCTTTTAGCTGCCAGAGCTACGACTTCACCGGTGATTTTCCTGAGATTGCCCTCCACCATATCAAGCATCAAAGAATGAGATGGTTTCTTTAGCGCTGCTCTGGCTCGCCGAGCGATGGCGTCTCCCGAAGCCAACTCTTCAAAGCAGCCGAAGTTCCCGCATTGGCAGCGAGGACCGTGGATGTCGATTACCATGTGGCCAATCTCAGCAGCGCTTCCCGTCACTCCTCTGTATATTTTGTCATTTAGTATTATTCCACCGCCAATCCCGGTACCGATGGTGACCATAACCAGATTGGAAACCCCTTTTCCCGCTCCGTAGCATCTTTCGCCCAGAGCAGCCAAACTGGCGTCGTTGTCCAGAAAGGTGGGAAGGTGGTAGTGAGCCTGGACCAATTTTTTGAAGGGGGTGTTCCTCAGGGGAAGATGAGGCGAAAAGACGACAATGCCCTTTTTGAAGTCGACCATCCCAGGGACGCCTAAACCGATTCCTCTCACAGATGCGGGCCCCGCTCCGGCCGCAGAAAATAACTCGTCAATCAGATGGATTACTCCATCGATAACAGCCTTGGCCGATTTGAGAGGGGTTGGTTGTTTGGCCTCAAAAACGATTTTTCCCGTCTTCTCGACGAGGCCAACCGCCGTCTTTGTTCCCCCCAAGTCACAGCCGACAACGAACCTTTTCTCGGTCACGGAAGCTGCTACTCCCCGTCACTCTTTGTCATTTTTTGGATTATACAAACAAACTTGGTTTCTTCCGCTTTCTTTGGCTCTGTACAGCGCCATATCTGCCTTATCTATAAGTTCAATTTCGTTATCGCAGTGGATGGGATAGACGGACACTCCACAACTGACGGTCTTCTCTGCGACAGGTTCCCTGGCGTCTCCCTCAAACCCCGCTTTCTGTACCGCCTTGCGTACTCTCTCTGCCACACGCACCGCCTCTCCGTCGGTATTGGGTAGAATAATGGCGAACTCTTCTCCGCCGTAGCGAGAAATCACGTCTACGCTCCTTACCGCACCCTCCAGGATTCGAGCCAGCTTCTTAAGAAGCAGATTCCCCTTGGCATGGCCGAATCGGTCATTGAAAGGCTTAAAATGATCGATATCCAGCATAATCAAGGCCAGGTGGCTGCCAAAGCGGTCGGCTCGTTTTCTCTCTTCTTCAAGCCGTTCCGCAAAGTACGCGTAATTGTGAAGGCCTGTTAATCTATCCGTCATGGAGGATCTGAGTAAAAAGGCCTGGTTCCGCTTTCGAGCTCTGGCAAACCAGCCAAGGCCTACGCCACCGGCAAGCATCACCGCCGAGGCCATTGAGGACTCAATTAGATAGTGGCGTTGAAGAACGGCTTCTCCAGACGGAAAGAGGAAAAGAAGCGAAAAAATGGCGCCGCTTGAAAGGATGGCGACGCTCGCACCTCCCACCTCGTCCAAGAGCAGCGCGGCCAAAAACAAAGGAATAAAATAAAGATGCCAGAGAGTCGACGCTCCGCGTGTTAGAATAATCAGGCCGGTGATCAGGACAAAAATTGAACCCACGAGAATAATTTGACCAAGCTTCCGCTCCACCGCATTCCCCCTTAAAACGTCTCGCGAGCGCCTGCCAGGCAGGCGCTCTTTGGAGTCTACCACGCACAAACCACATTTTCAATCGGTCGGGTCTCAGTGGAGCCCCACGGACTTACGTCCGTGGCACCTCCACATGCTTCGTCGGGCGGAACCCTCCGAAGCATACCCTCCTTCGCCAAGGCTACGGAGGGTTCCCCTTCTCGCATTCATCCACGCACTAACGTGCGTGGCTTTCTGCGTAGGAGGGTAAAGCCATTTC
>JBAQMN010000062.1:0-3087 GCA_049302895.1 Actinomycetota bacterium
GCCAAAGGCTCCAGTTGCTGTGCCTGGAAAGATCCAGAGACCGGTTGCAGCACCTCCGTAATCATAGAGGACGGCGATATCCGTATATGCGTCCAGATTGAATTTACCCGCCACTATCTTGCTTCGGTTCCAATCCCAATTTCCAGGACCGCTGAGCCATTCGAGAGCTGGGGGATCAAAACCAGTAGCTTTCCCCTGAAAGAGCCATAGACCCGTGTTGGAGTTTCCATAGTCATAGAGAATCACAATATCTCTATATACATCGTTGACGAAGTTGCCCGAGACTATTTTGCTCCGGTTCCAGTCCCAGTTTCCGGCACCACTGTTCCATTTGGCAGTCGGAGGATTAAAGGTTGTGCCAGTACTCGTAAAAAGCCAGAGACCTGTGCTGTCACCACCATAGTTGTAGAGGATTGCCACATCCCCGTTGGCATCGCCATTGAAGTAATTTGCGGTCAGCTTACTCCGAGACCAATCCCAATTCCCCGCGCCGCTGTTCCACATAGACGTGGTTAAAGCACCGGCTGGCATGGCTCCAATTGAAAAAAACAGAACGATGACTGCAAGTATCCCGATGATGAACCATCTTCTCACCATAAAATCTCACCTCCTTTCCTCCAAGATTGAGCTCTTTCAACTAATCGATATGTCAAGAATCTGCCACCATTTTCATTCGCCCACCACAAAAAGTCAACCCTACCATCGACATCCTGATCGCCGCAACTGCACTGGAGAATAACTGTCGCCCCTGGCATCAGGACAATCATTATAAACTCATTGCCCAGAAAACTGGTCTCAAAACTAAAAACTGGCTCAACCAGCTTTGAGCTGGGCAAAGTGTCCAGCCTACTCGGGATAGACTTCTCGACTCGCTTCGCTCGCTCGAAGAATAACCATCATCCACGGACGGACAGGAAATGACCATTATTGTTCGAGCTTGTCGAGAACTGAGCAGCCTACAAGAGACAAATACAGGTAGCCGAGGCACCCTGCCTCGGCTATGCCAGGCGCCAGCCCAGTTGAGCCTCAGCAGTGCAGTGCTTTGCTTCAGCGAATTGTGACTACTGTTTTTCCAAAGTCTTTCGCCAGCATCTCTGCTTTGCCCTTCACTCTTGACGGATAAGTTTTTGCAAACTCCAAAAACTTCTTCTTTGACAGCTTTCGAAGATTAAGTTCGTCCAGATGAAGTACCGCTTTACCCAGAGACAATAGATAAAGTTGATCTAAAAGAGCTTTCTCCGGTTCCGCGACCAAAACTTCCGATACTAATCGGTAGCCGAAGAAAAGTTCCTTTTTGAGCTGCCGATATTCGACCACCGTTTGGCGGATACTCAATCTCTTTGAACGCCTCGTCGTAGCAAAGGTAAGAGTATAAGGAATTTGTGCAATGATTCCATACCGAGCAAGAGCAGCCTCAAAAGACAAATAGGATGGGTAATAAATCTGGTTGGCCACCTTTTCAACATCGCCTGGCCTAAGAGAAAGCTCATAAACTCCCCGGCGCAATCTTCGCAAAACGCCAGCTCTGGTCAGGCGGGAAAGTGTTACGTATAGGCTTGGCCTCTCCAAACCCAAGATTTTTTCCAGGTCGGCTAGATTAAAGTATGGCTTTCCGAACGATTCCAGTTTTTCGATTAAGTTAAAACTGCCTGGTTTTAACTTCCCCACCGATCAACAACCCTCCAGTAGCTGCGAGGCAGAAACTTATGTAGTTCCCCCTTAATCTCACGGTTCTTGAACTCAGTTGTGTCAAGGTTCCAGCTCTTCTTCTCCAGTTGGCTTATAAACCAGAGGTCAAAGAGATCTCGTGGTAGTTTCCTCCGTTTAAAAGCATCCTCTTTATCTTCCCAAATGTAGCTCAGAGTAGCTACTTGAGCGAGAACCGAAAGAGGAGTCGTCTCGCTACGCAGAAGTTTTAATTCAAAATCTCTTCCCTCTATTAAATTTCGGGGTCGAGTGGATATCTCCACTTTAATGGAAAATGACTGAGGAAGATAAGTCTCGCGGACGCGGTACTGACTTAAGAATGTGAAACGCTTTTTATAAATCTCGTCAACAGAGATTTCAGCAAACTCCTTGGCAATCGATCGAAAAATAATGGTTAAGCCTTCAATGTTTAGAGCTTTAATGGCAGAAAAATCCAGATCTTCGGAAAACCGTGGAGAGCCATAGCCTAAGCGCAAAGCTGTGCCCCCCTTAAACACAATATCCTTGCCAAACTCACTTTCAAAAATCCGTTTCAGAATAATAAGCTCGTATTCCTCTCGGACGATTTGTTCTGTACTTATCCCTACCTTCCTTGACAAATCTCGGGCAATTCGCTCTTCCAATAAATTCACCAATCCTTAACATTTTTGTTAAGTTTCTTGGAATTTAGCATATTACATAGTGACTCTAATGTCAAGACAAAACACGCCAACCACGCTGAGCTGGCAAAGTGCTGTGCGATTTGAATTTTCGTCTACATTCCTCTAATCTAGGGACAACCCCCATATTTTGATCAAAAGAGTAAAACCTGGGGGTTGTCCCTATTTTAATTATAAACTATATCGATATGTCAAAAATCTGCCACTATTTTTATTCGCCCACAACAAAAAGTCAACCCCTAAAGAAGCTATTTTGACGGGCAAAAAGGAAAGCCGCCCCGCTGAAGCGGGGCGGCTCCTCAAATCCGATAGCTGTATGAGTTAGCTTCTCTTCTTTTCTAAACGCGTGATCAGATACCCTACAGCCATTAGTATCCAGCCCAAAACCGCCGCCGTTCCCAGTATAAACGGCCAGCGAAGAAGAATCGGCTGTCCGCCAGTAAACGGTAACACTTCAGGGGTCGGTGTGGGCGCCGGACTTGGCTGGGGTGTAAAGGGGAGTACCGCCAGGACGTTACCAAAATCAGCAATGGTGACGAAGACCTCGGCGTCGACTATAACGATTTTTCTCTTGAGCTTGAGAGGCGTGGTGTTATCCCAGTCGATGGTGAGTAGAGTCTCTCCCACCCAGTAGGTTCCAGGTGCCAGGTTGCTAAATTTGTAGGAGCCATCAGAACCGGATAGCTGTGTGTCCAGGATCGTTGTCCCATCGCTTGCGTAC
>JBAQMN010000063.1:0-15318 GCA_049302895.1 Actinomycetota bacterium
TTTTGCCTCTCTTTTGATCTCCTTAACCGATCTCACCGGGGTAGGTCGGTTCCGCAAATAAATGACGCCGCTGCCGATTAGAACCAGGATGACCAGCACTATCACAACCACAACCTGGCGCCGATCAGCCTCGTAGCCAAACTCCTCTGCTACATAATCCTGAACCCTCGATAGCCAATTAGTTTTCACACTTACTTATATATCTATTATTGTCAAATATGTCAAGAAGTTTATAATATTTTGGGAAACTGTCATTGCGAGGAGCGGAGCGACGTGGCAATCTCGCGTGAGGCAGAATGTGAGATTGCCACGCTCGCCTTCGGCTCGCCCGCAATGACAGATAGTGCCAGGCATAAACGTATTGACATTAGTCTCATAGAATAGAGTCGACCTAAAGGTCGACCTCTACAGGGTTTTGTAGAGGCGGACCTTTAGGTCCGCACAGTTCGCTGCCTTCGGCGGGGCTCGCACCATAGTGGGATTGGCATTGCGTCGGCGGGGAGATTTACGATTTACGAATTACGATTTACGATTTACGAATTACGATTTACGGACCTATTTAGTTGCTATACTAACTAATTTACCGGGAACAGTAACTATCTTCGCTATTTTCTTACCAGCAATGTGTTTTTGCGTTCGCTCCGACTCTAAAGCTATTCTCTCCATTTCCTCCCGGCTTATCCCGGCCGGCACCTCGATCCTGTCCCTCACCTTACCGTCTACCTGAACGACCAGGGTGATCGTTTCCGCTTTAACAAGCTTTTCGTCAAACTGGGGCCAACTTTCCTTGTGGATACTCCCCTGCTTGCCCCGACGAAGTCGGGGCTTGCCCATCCTGTGCCAGAGCTCCTCTGTAAGATGCGGAGCAAAGGGCGCCAGCAGAAGCAGGAGACTCTCTGTAGCCTCCTTAATTACAGATATATTCCGCTCCTTCTCAGGCTTCTCGTTATACCTTATCATGTCGTTAACAAGCTCCATACTCGCACTGATGGCCGTATTAAAGTTAAAACGCGTGATGTCCTCGGTGATTTTTTTTATGGTTCGATGGGTGAGCCGCCTCAGATTTTCGCTCTCTTTATCCATCGGTGAATGACGACTTCCCTCGAGAAATCGGATGTTCTCCTGCGCCACCCGATACACCCTTTTCAAAAAGCGATGGATTCCCTCAACGCCCTGGTCACTCCACTCCAGATCGGCCTCGGGTGGAGCGGCAAAAAGAATGAACATCCTGGCCGTATCTGCACCGTAGTTTGCGACGATCTCACCTGGAGTGACAATGTTCCCCTTGGATTTAGACATCTTCTGACCATTTTTGATGACCATTCCCTGAGTCAAGAGTCTTTCGAAGGGCTCAGGGATATTTAGCAAACCCATATCCCGCATCACCTTGGTGAAGAACCGAGCGTAGAGAAGATGCATGACAGCGTGCTCGATTCCCCCGATGTACTGGTCAACCGCCATCCAGTAGGCGGCCGCCTCCCTGTCGAAAGGTGCGCCGTCCGCGTGAGGACTGGTAAAACGCAAGAAATACCAGGACGAGTCGGTGAAAGTGTCCATCGTCTCCGTTTCCCGCCTCCCCTTTTCTTCTCCGCATTTTGGGCATTTGACATGAGAAAATTCCTTCATCTGTCCCAATGGAGACTGACCTTTTTCTCCTATATACACATCTAAAGGAAGAATGACCGGCAAGTCCTCCTCAGGCACGGGGACAATACCACACGTTGGACAGTAGATTATGGGAATCGGATTACCCCAATATCTCTGCCTGGAGATCAGCCAGTCACGAAGCTTGTAGTTCACAGCAAATTTTCCAATCCCCTTCTCCTCGAGAAATTGGGTGACGGCCTTTGTGCCTTCACGGCTATCCATCCCGCTGAACTCTCCAGAGTTTGCCATGGTTCCTTCCCCTATATATGCCTCCTTCATTGTCTTTCCATCCAGGGTTTCACCCGGAGGCTGGATAACTACTTCGACAGAAAGATCGTATTTTTTGGCGAATTCAAAATCTCGCTGGTCATGGGCGGGAACAGCCATAACCGCTCCCGTTCCATACCCCATCATGATGTAGTTAGCCAGAAAGACGGGTATCTCCTTCCCGTTCAGCGGATTGATAACGTGGATTCCTGTAAAATACCCCTCCTTAGTCACTTCGGCCGAAGCACGATCAATCAAGCTCTCCGCCGCCACCTTTTTCCGGAAAGCCTCAACCTCCTCCTTACGTTTAGAATCAACGATTATCTTTTCAACCAGTGGATGTTCCGGCGCCATAAGAAAGAAAGTTGCCCCACAGAGAGTGTCTGACCTGGTAGTAAAGACTGGAATTGTTATTTCCTCTTCCTTAACCTTGCCATTAACTTTAAAGTCAACGAGAGCTCCTTCACTGCGGCCGATCCAGTTCTCCTGCATTATTCTTACTCGTTCAGGCCAACCCTTTAATAGTTCAAGATCGTCCAGAAGCTCCTGAGCGTACTCGGTGATCTTGAAGAACCACTGCTCGAGCTCCCTCATCTCCACCAGACTGTCACAGCGCCAGCAGCGACCTCCTCTGACCTGTTCGTTCGCAAGAACGGTTTCGCAAGAAGGGCACCAGTTGACAGGTGCTTTCTTCCGATAAACAAGGCCCCGCTCCATAAACTTCAAAAAGAGCCACTGACCCCACTTGTAGTACTCCTGTTTAGAGGTGTCAATCTCTCTCTTCCAGTCATAGTTGAAGCCAAGCCGCTTGAGCTGATGGTGCATGACCTCGATGTTGTTGTCTGTCCATTTGGAAGGCTGTACCCTGTGTTCAATAGCAGCATTCTCGGCAGGAAGCCCGAAAGCATCCCATCCGATGGGGTGGAGCACATTGTAGCCCCTCATGGTGTGGAAGCGAGCAACCACGTCTCCAATAGCGTAGTTACGAACGTGACCCATGTGAAGCTCACCGGAGGGATAGGGAAACATCTCCAGGATATAGCGCTTTTCTTTGCTCTTATCCTCTGTTACCCGGTAGAGATCTTGCTTCTCCCAGGCCTTCTGCCACTTGAGTTCTATGTCTGCAAAATTGTATCTATCGATCATACTGCTCTTATTTTACGCAAGTCAAAGCGACTCATCAAGCAACCAGACTAATTAGAGACGAGTTGCCAGCAAGAAGAAACGTCCCGCCGAAGTTCGGTGGGACGTTTCTCTTCTGCACAATTTTTGGTGGAGCATATCGGACTCGAACCGATGACCTCGTCCACGCCAAGGACGCGCTCTCCCAACTGAGCTAATGCCCCACTTTGCAAATCATTTCCGCCATATTCAATTATAGCAGATGAGAGACGCCAGTCAACGCGACTTCGCCTGCCACCTAACCTTAGGCGCATCCTTCCAAAGACGCTCAAGTTGGTAATAGTTTCGTTCTTTGTTCCTGAAGACGTGGACAACAAAGTTGATATAGTCCAGAAGAATCCAGGCGCTCTCGGCTTCCCCCTCCCGCATGAGCGGCCTGTGACCGAGTATGTCAAGCTTCTCCTCAATGGCCTGCGAAATCGTTTTGACCTGCCGAGTGGTCTCTCCACTACAAATCAGAAAATAGTCCGTTATGGGAATAACTTTGTGCATGTCAAGAACGACGATATCTTCGGCTTTTTTCTCGTCGGCCGCTAACGCGGCCAGTTTGACTAACTCTCTTCCCTCGTCTGCCCTGCGCAAGCTAATAGTCTCTCCCAACGATAACCGTTACCTCCACATCCGTTCTGGGAACACCACTCACGGCAACCTCTCCGACACCAAGAATAGACATTATTTCACCGGCCATCTCTCTAATTTTTTGATTGTCAATATAAAGAAGCAGCCTTGTCTTATCATAATTGGATCTATCAGCATTACCTGAAGCAACCACCGCAAATCCCCTATCGGTCAGCTTTTTTGCCACCTCGGCTGCCAGACCCGACCTTCCAGAGCCGTTGAGAACCTCGACCTTCCGCTGAGGAATAAAAACCTGGGCTGCGTAGTCCTTACCTATGACGATAGTTAAATCCGCCACATCCTGAGGTAGATTATTGACCACCACCTTCCCAACACCCAACAGAGCTTGTACCCTGCCCACCTTCACCAGATTCTTGGTTTTGCCTGAATAGATAATTAGCTGGGTCTCGGCATAATTGAAGTTGTCCGCATTCTTTACATCGATCACATTGTAGCCGTTGTCGGTTAGCGTCTTTGCGATCACATTAGCCACACCAGGGTCACCCACGCCATTTAACACCCTAACCCGCAGAGATCCTGTCGCCTTTTTTCTGACATCGGCGCCAAATATACGGATTATCAGCGCTTCCATCTCGTCCTTTTTCGGTTGATATAGTACTTTATTATCCATCACAACCTGACTTACCGGTAGGGTGTGGAGTTTTAGCTTCTCCCCTTTTACCGCCCCCAAAACGAGACCCAAATTCGTCAATTCTTTCGGGGCGAAATCCGTTTCAAAATCTTTCGCCAGATTTGTTATAAGCCTGGGAAGTTTCTGGTAGACTTCCTTGTCGTGAACCCTCTTGAAGAGGGAAGTAATAAATTTCTGTTGCCGTTCTATCCTATCTACCTCGTTCTCCGTTTCATCCTTAGGACTGGTATACTTTAGGGCTGCACCGCCTGAAAGACGCAGCGAGTCAACCCTTACCCCACCCAACTCGTCTACAATGTGCTTGAAGCCCTCCGAGTCAATTTTCACATAGTGACTGATGTCAACCTGCAAGAGATATTCCAGAGTAGAAACGGTTAGAGAGACCCGCCCAAGACCAAAGGTCTGACTAACCTCCCCCACGTTATACCCCGGAATCTCCAGTAGAGTCGTTTTGGGAATAGATATGACATGTATTTCTCGTTTCTTGGGGTCGTAGCTGATCACCATCAGTGTATCTGTTTTCCGAGTCTCGTCCTTTTCATTAATACCAATCAGCAGGAAGGTCATAGTCTCTTTCGGCTGCACTATTTTAACTTCTTTCTTTGGCTCCTTGAAAAACGGAATGACTCTGCCAAGCGTAGAAAAACCCTTACCCAGGACCAACCACAGACCGAGAGCCAGTAATATTATTAGAACTACGGCTGACCCAAATAGGACCCGGCGGCGGCGCCTTCTACGCTGCCTTTTTCTATCTAATGTTCTCTTTGCGCGATATCGCATGGCCACGATAAAGCTCCCTTTGAATAATGTATTCCAGCACGCCATCGGGAATGAGATACCGTACCGGCTTCCCTTCCCTGATCCGCTGGCGAATCTCCGTTGATGAGACGGACAGCGCAGGAATTTCCATTACATAGATTTCGGCCTCTTCCCCGCTCCCACTCTTCGCAACCCTGAACTTACCAACCCTCTGGACTTTTCTGATATCGAATCCCGGTCGCGTGGCTGCGATAAAGCGCCCGTAATTAAAGAGCTTCTCCGGCTCCCGCCAGGTCAATAACTCCAGTACGGCATCGGCACCAGTGATAAAAAACATTTCTGATTCTGGATAAGCCGCGCGCATCGCCTTCAGAGTCTCAATGGTGTAGGAAGGGCCTTCTCTTTCGACTTCAAACCGGGAAACGCTGAAATTAGGATTGGCGGCTGTTGCCATAACCGTCATTATGTATCTTTCTTCAGTTGAGATAATCTCACGGTCTGCCTTATGAGGAGGCATTCCAGAGGGCATGAAGATGATCTTATCTAAATGGAATTGGTAGAGAGCTTCCTCACCGGTGACTAAATGCCCGTAGTGAATGGGATTGAAGGTTCCACCCATAATCCCAATCCTACCCGGCTCTTTAGTCTTCTCCATCGGCAACAACATCACCGGAACTTATTTTACCACAAACAACATCTGCTGGTGCCGCACACCACGTGTTTTTCTTTTGTCTTGGAAATAGGACGCTTATTCTTCGAGCGAGCCCTTCGCTTATTGTCATTCTGAGCCCTTCGACGCAGTTTATCCCGAGCGAAGTCGAGGAACTCAGGATAAACTCCGCGAAGAATCTCGACAAGACGGGCCGACACAGAGGTCGGCCCCTACAATATCCTGCGATACTCTGTAGGGGCGGACGTCTCTGTCCGCCCTCTTACAAAGCCCAAGGCGGGCAAGATCGAGCAATATTTGAATTGTAAGTTGTCGTTTTAAGTTTTGAATTTAGTTAAAGGAGTGACGGAAATGGCAAAAGCGATTGGTATTGACCTCGGTACAACCAACTCTTGCGTGGCGGTTCTGGAGGGTGGCGAACCTACCGTCATCCCGAACGCCGAAGGTGGGAGGACTACCCCTTCAGTGGTTGCCTTCACCAAAACGGGAGAACTGCTGGTAGGCCAGGCGGCTAAGAATCAGGCTATTGTAAACCCTGAGAGGACCGTCAGATCGATCAAACGCAAGATGGGAAGCCGTGACAAAATCAAAATCGGCGATAAGGATTATACACCCCAGCAGATCTCGGCTTTTGTGCTTCAAAAGATGAGGCAGAGCGCTGAGGACTATCTGGGCGAGAAGATCAAGGATGCTGTTGTTACCGTTCCGGCATACTTCGACGATGCCCAGCGAACTGCAACTAAAGAGGCGGGTGAGATCGCGGGCCTTAATGTCCTTCGTATCATAAACGAACCGACGGCGGCGACTCTGGCCTATGGTCTTGAAAAGGAGAAGGAGCAAACCGTACTGGTTTTTGATCTGGGCGGTGGAACTTTCGACGTGTCCATTCTTGAAATTGCGCCTTCGACCAAGCCAGACGAGCCCAGCGTTTTTGAGGTCAAGTCTACCAGTGGTAATACCCATCTTGGAGGGGACGACTGGGATCAACGGATCATCGACTGGATGGCTGACGACTTCAAAGCAAAGCACGGAATCGACCTGAGAGAGGACAAAATGGCCCTGCAGCGTCTCAGGGAGGCGGCTGAGAAGGCCAAAATCGAGCTCTCCAACATTCAGCAGACAAACATCAATCTGCCGTTTATTACGGCTACCCAGGAGGGTCCGTTGCATCTGGATATGACTCTCACCAGATCAGAATTCAACCGAATGACAGCGGATCTGGTGGAAAAGTGTGTCGGACCTTTCAATCAGGCGATGAAAGATGCCAGCCTGGGGCCTAAGGATCTCGATCATGTCATTCTTGTTGGCGGGGCGACTCGTATGCCGGCTATTCAGGATCTAATCAAGAAATTGACAGAGGGCAAGGAGCCCCACAAGGGAGTAAACCCTGACGAGGTCGTGGCTGTTGGTGCCGCCATTCAGGCTGGTGTTCTCAAAGGTGAAGTCAAAGAGGTCTTGCTGCTTGATGTTACACCTCTTTCTCTTGGAATCGAGACTAAAGGTGGCATTGCCACCATGCTAATTGAGAGAAATACAACTATTCCAACCAAAAAGAGTGAGGTTTTCTCAACGGCTGAGGACGGTCAGACCAGTGTGGAAATCAACGTACTTCAGGGCGAACGGCCCATGGCGGCGGACAACCGCAGCTTGGGGCGGTTTCAGCTGGTCGGAATTCCTCCCGCCCCACGAGGTATCCCCCAGATTGAGGTAACATTTGATATCGATGCCAACGGTATCGTCCATGTCTCAGCTAAGGATCTGGGTACTGGAAACGAGCAGAAAATGGTGGTGACAGGAGCGAGCGGTTTGGCCTCCGAGGAGATTGAGAAGATGAGGCAGGATGCCGAGGCTCACGCTGAGGAAGACAGGAGAAAGCGTGAATTGGCCGAGGCCAGGAACAACGCGGATAACCTGGTTTATTCAACGGAGAAATCACTGCGAGAGATGGGCGACAAACTTGAGGCCTCCGAGCGGGAGAAAATCGAGAAGGCGATCAGCGAGGTTAAGGAAGCCATGAAGAGTGACGACGCCCAGAAGATCAAGACAGCCACGGATAATCTGATGCAAGCCTCTTACAAACTGGCTGAACAGATTTACGCCAAAACTCAGCAGAGCGGTGGTGGCGGAGGCTCGTCGTCTTCTGAGCAAGGTAAGTCTTCTACGGATGAGAATGTCGTCGACGCCGAGGTAGTCGACGAGAACAAGGAGGAGAAAACTTAAGCCCGCCTATGGCGGGCAAGCCTACGACCTGTAAGGCTAGTGCTGGAGAAGGGGTCGTGGTCTTCTAACTTCCACCGAAGGCGGATCAGCCTCTGGCTGATTTTGTCAGGGTCGATCCGCCCCGCCGAACTTCGGCGGGGCGGGGTGCGAATTGTCTACGACTCGTAGAGAGCTGAGGTGAAGAAATGACGGAGAAAAAAATGACAGAGAAAAAAGTGGCGGAGAAAGGAGAAAGAGCAAAAGCTAGCTCTGAGCAGAGTCGAAGGGCAAAGCTTGAGCGTGATCAGATGAAAGCGCTTTTGAAGGAGCTTAAGGAAAAGGAAAGTTTGTGCGCCGAATATCTGAGTGACCTCAAGCGGCTGAAGGCCGAGTTCGAGAACTTTAAGAAGCGAATTGAACGAGAGCGGCTGGGTTTTGTCAATCTGGCTACAGCTGGCCTGGTCAAGCAGCTTCTTCTGATTCTGGACGATTTTGAACGCGCCTTAGCCTCCAACGCCCCTCAGGGCAAGTTGTTAGAAGGTCTTAATTTGATTTATTCTCATTTTAAAGAGGTCTTGGAGAAGGCGGGTTTGCGAGAAATTGAGGCTTTAGGCAAGGAGTTTGACCCTACTCTTCACGAGGCAGTTCTTCAGGTTGAGACAGAGCGGGGTCACGAAGATGGCCAGGTGGTCGAGGTGATGAGGAAGGGCTATATCCTTGGAGACCAGGTACTTCGTCACGCCATGGTCAAAGTAGCCAAACGCAGCACATAGCAGGGGGAAACCAAAAATAAAAAACCAAATACACAAACCAAACCCTCAAAAATAAAGTAAGTATTCCCCTCCCTCGAGGGGAGGGGTTAGGGGAGGGTGATTTTAGTTACTTTTGATCACCCCCCCCTCTATCCTCCCCCTCAAGGGGGAGGAACTATTTCTTTGTTTTTGATTTTTGGTATTTGGTTTTGTTAAAGGTAAGTTGGTGATTTAGGTGGATGGCAAAGATTATTATGAGATATTAGGTGTCCCTCGGGACGCCAGCCAGAAAGATATAAAGGATGCTTATAGAAGACTGGCTCGCAAGTACCATCCCGACGCCAATCTCGGAAATAAAGAGGCGGAAGAGAAATTTAAAGAGATTTCCCAGGCCTACGAGGTGTTAGGTGATCCAAAAAAGCGAGCTGAATATGATCAGGGAGCTCGTGTCTTCAGAGAAGGATTCCCATGGGAAGAGTTTACTCGGCCTGGATTCCGAGGCTTCCAAGATTTCGATATCTTTGGTGACCTTTTCGACATATTCACCGGCGGTCCCAGGACTCGAAGAGCGGCGGGTCCGGAGAGGGGAGCGGATATCTATCATGCGCTTCGTCTTTCCTTTGAGGACGCCATGCGAGGCGCTGCTACCCGTATAAATGTTACGCGCAACGAGACCTGTCCCACCTGTGGTGGAAGTGGTGCGATGCCCGGTACTGCTCCGAAAACCTGTCCCGTTTGCCAGGGGAGAGGAGTTGTCTCTCGGAGCCAGGGTTTCTTTTCAATCAGTCAGACCTGTCGTAACTGTGGCGGAACCGGACAGGTGATCGACCAGCCCTGTCCGACCTGTCATGGCCGGGGGCGGGCCCCGAAAGCAGAGCCGCTTACTGTGAGAATTCCCGCCGGGGTCGAAGATAGCTCGACCATCAGGGTGCGAGGTAAAGGCGAAGCCGGTTTGAGAGGCGGTCCTTCTGGAGATTTATATGTGACAGTCAGGGTTTCACGTCACCGCTTCTTTCGAAGAGAAGGGAGCGATATCTGGCTTGATCTCCCGGTGACCTTTCCTGAGGTGGCTTTGGGCGTGAAGGTTCAGGTTCCCACCCTGGATGGAAGGGTGTCACTGAAGATTCCGCCGGGAGCCCAGAGCGATCAAGTCTTTCGTTTGAAAGGGATGGGAGCCCCCAGGCTGCGAGCCTTGGGCCGCGGCGACATGATGGTCAAACTTAAGGTCGTGGTTCCAGGCAGGCTATCAGCGGAGGAGAAGGAGCTTCTGACCAGACTGTCCAAGCTCACCGGGGAGGATGTGCGTAGGAATCTCTCCGAGTCGTAGACTGTCGGAGGGATAGTCTAAGACTGAAGACTGAAGACTGAAGCAGTTTGGTGGTTTTGATGAAGGATGACAAGAGAAGAAAAAGAGATAGAGCTTTATACATTATCAGTGTGGCGGCGGAGCTCATCGGGATGCACCCTCAAACTCTACGGCTGTACGAGAGGGAAGGTCTAATTACGCCAGGCCGAACGGCCAAGCATAGCCGCAGATATTCTGAGGAAGATATCGAGCGTCTACAGCTCATTCAGAGATTAACTCGCCAGGGTGTTAACCTGGCCGGCGTGAGAATGATCATAGAGCTTCAGGAGAGAGTGGGGCATCTTGAGGCCGTTGTCGATGAGATAGAGAAGCGCGCCCGACAAATGGAGCGGGAGATGGACGAGGAGATAGAGCGCGTTCGCCGAAGCTACTCCCGAGAGATAACGCTGTTTCGCCCCGGAATGCTTATGAAATAGTCTACGACTCGTAGAGGCGATGTCTCTTGGCAAGCAGGTCTACGACTCGCAGAGAGGTGACTTGAATGTTCGACAAATTCACTGAAAAAGCTCAGGAAGTTATCGCGGTTGCTCAGGACGTTCTCCGTGAGAGCGGCGGAAATCAGTTAGGCACCGAGCACCTTTTGGTCGGGCTTTTGGTCCTGGCCGACGGCGTTGTCCCCCAAATTTTTTCCTTTTTGGGCATCGATATGGGTGAGGCTCGGACCAGAGCCAACCAGGCCATCCAACTGAGCAGCACAAAGCGAGCGGAAGAAGGAGGCGGACTGGGTGCCCTTTTCATCACTCCCAGAGCCAAGAGGGCTCTTGATCTGGCCTACGAAGAAATCCAGAAGTTAGGAGACGACTACATCGGAACCGAACACATCCTTCTCGGTATTCTAAGGGAAGGAGAGGGGTCCGGCGCTCTGATTCTTAAAGATCTTGGTATGACTCCTGAGAAGGTTTATCAGGCCTTGAATATCATCCGCGGAACCCAGGGAACGAAAGGGACCAAAGCGGCTTCCCGATACATGTTGAAAAAGTACGCCCGTGACATCACTCAGTTGGCTGAGGAGGGAAAGCTTGACCCTGTTATTGGTCGGGAAAACGAGATTAAGAGGGTCATTCAGATTCTTTCCCGGCGAACCAAAAATAATCCGGTTCTCATTGGAGAGCCTGGAGTGGGCAAAACCGTCATTGTTGAAGGCCTGGCTCAAAATATTGTCAGTGGTGAAGTCCCGGAAATTCTGCGGAACAAGCGGGTCATGGCCCTTGATTTAGCCGGAATGGTCGCAGGGGCCAAGTATCGCGGTGAGTTCGAGGAGCGTCTGAAGGGTGCTGTGGACGAGATAAGGCAGGCGGCCGGCGAAATTATTCTCTTCATCGACGAGTTGCACACTGTGGTCGGCGCAGGAGCCGCTGAGGGCGCCATCGATGCATCCAACATCTTGAAACCGGCCCTGGCTCGGGGAGAGCTTCAGTGTGTCGGAGCGACCACCCTTGACGAGTATCGCAAATACATCGAGAAAGACCCCGCTTTGGAGCGGAGATTTCAGCCTATAATAGTCACCGAGCCTACTCTTGAACAGACTATTGAGATTCTGCGAGGCCTGAAAGACCGTTACGAAGCTCATCACGGAGTAAAAATCAGTGACGAGGCCATTGTTGCCGCGGCTAACCTTTCCCACCGGTATGTTAGTGACAGATTCCTTCCCGATAAGGCCATTGATCTCATCGACGAGGCTGCCTCGAAGTTAAGGATCGAGTCTATCATGTACCCGCCCCATCTAAGAAAACTCGAAAGAAGATTTAAGGGCCTCGTTACTGAGGGTGAAGCAGCAGTCCAGGCCCGAGAATACGAACGGGCTGCTAAGATCAGAGACGAGACTGATAAAGCAGAGAAGGAGTTCAAGGAAGCCAGAGATAAATGGCTTAACGAAAAAGGGATTAAAGAGATTACTGTTGGAGAAGAGGATATCGCTCAGGTAGTCTCCTCATGGACGGGCATTCCTGTGTCTAAGATGCTTGAAGAGGAGGTACAGAAGCTCCTTCAAATGGAGGAGAAACTCCACGAGCGCATCGTTGGTCAGGATATCCCGATTAAAGCCGTAAGTGAAGCGGTGAGGCGCGCCCGGGCCGGCTTGAAAGATCCCAGGAGACCGATCGGCTCTTTTATCTTTCTCGGCCCGACCGGCGTCGGAAAGACCGAACTGGCCAGGGCTCTGGCGGAGTTTCTCTTCGGTGACGAAAACGCCATGGTCCGTCTGGATATGAGTGAGTACCAGGAGAGACACACCGTTTCTCGCCTGGTCGGAGCGCCCCCCGGCTATGTCGGCTACGAAGAGGGAGGTCAGCTCACTGAAGCGATCCGTCGCCGGCCCTACTCCGTTATTCTTCTCGACGAAATCGAAAAGGCTCATCCGGACGTATTCAACACGCTCCTTCAGATCCTGGAGGACGGTCGCCTGACCGACGCCCAGGGTCGAACCGTTGATTTTAAGAATACAGTCATAATCATGACTTCAAACGTGGGTGCTCGAGAGATTCAAAAGGTGGGGGCCCCTTTAGGGTTCCATCGCACTGTTGAAGAGAGAGAAATATCTTATGAGGAGATGCGAAACAAGCTCACTTCCGAGCTCAAGAAGACCTTCAACCCCGAATTCTTAAATCGCATTGACGATATAATCGTCTTCCAGATGCTCTCCTTTGACGAGCTTAAGGGTATTGCCGATCTAATGGTGGTGAAGGTCAGGGAGGAGGCAGAGGCTCTGGGTTACGGCTTTGAGGTCACCGATAAAGTTCTGGAGAAGATTGCTCTGGAAGGAAAGGATTCTGACTTCGGTGCACGTCCCCTCAGGCGAGCTGTTCAGCACGAGATCGAAAGTCCGCTCTCTAAAGAGATTCTGCAGAAGAAGTTCAGCCGGGGAGACGTAATTCTGGCAGATGTCGAGAACGGTAAGATAGTTTTCAAAAAGAAAGTAGAAAAATCGGCCCTAAAAGTGTAGTATAATAAAATGCAAAACTCAAAATTAAAAATGCAAAATGCAAAATTACAGATCAAGATTCTTATTCTTCGAGCGAGCGTCTACGACCCGTAGGGAAGCGAGTCGAGAAGTCCTGGAGAGGCAGGTTCTCGACAAGCTCGAACAATATTTGAATTTTAAATTGTAATTTTTAGTTTTAGGTTTTGAGTTTTAAATTTGGTTTCCAGCATGCGGAGGTAACGATGTCAATGCTGGTGGGTATGCCTCGCGGGATGATGTATTATAAATATTTTCCGTTCTGGCGAGCTTTCTTCGGTGAGCTTGGAATATCCCTCACCACCTCTCCTACTACCAACCGAAAACTCCTAAATATGGGCCTGGAAGCGGCAGAGAATGAATTTTGTCTGCCGCTTAAGGTTTTTTATGGACATGCTTTGAGCCTCGGGGACAAAGTTGATGCCCTTTTCATACCTCGTTTAGTCAGCGTTGAGAAGGGCGAGTATACCTGCCCGAAACTCCTGGGGCTTCCTGACCTGATTCGCGCGGCCGATGACGGCCTTCCAGAGGTTATCAGCCCAACCATTAATATGCGTCTGGGGAAGAGAAAATACTGGAGAACTCTTTATGATTTGGGTCGCAAGTTCAGCAGAAACCCGGCCCGAATCTATAGGGCTTACGGAAAGGCAATCGAAGCCGATACTCAATTTCACGCGCAGCTCAGACAGGGTCTCGCCCCCGAGGAGGCTATCGCTGACCAGGTAGGGGCGGACACCTCTGTCCGCCCAACTGACGGGCCGACACAGAGGTCGGCCCCTACATGTCACGCCATAGAGAAGGACGTCTCTGGCCTCCCGACGAGTCCCACGTTTTCAATTGGCGTCGTTGGTCATGCCTACAACATTTATGACTCCTACATCACCATGAATCTGATGAAAAGACTGAAGAGTTTTGGGGCCAGGATAGTAACTCCCGAGAATCTGCCCCCCGAGGTTATCGAGGAAGAAGCGGCCAATCTTCCCAAAAAGCTCTTCTGGACATACGAGAAGGAAATCGTCGGTACCTGCTTCCACTGGCTCAAAAGCCAGTCGGTCCATGGCATCATATACGTTCTCGCCTTTGCCTGCGGGCCCGATTCCTTCGCTCAAGCCGTCATCGAGCACCAGGCTCGAAAGGAAGGAAAAATTCCTGTTATGCCCATCGTCATCGATGAGCACTCCACCGAAGTCGGCCTGGTCACTCGCTTAGAGGCTTTCGTAGATATGATAAAGCGAAAAATGACATGAAGGTTACTGCTCCACACTTAGGAAATCTTCACATTGTCTTGCAAGACCTCTTTAAGCGGTTGGGCCAGGAGTACATCCCGCCCCCGCTCACTTCTGATAGGACTCTTACGCTCGGAGTGAAATATTCACCCGAATTTGCGTGTCTTCCTCTCAAGTCGACCACTGGTAATTTTATCGAGGCGCTGGAGCAGGGCGCGGACACCCTGGTCATGGTTGGGGGTGTCGGTCCGTGTCGCTTTGGCTATTACGCTGAAATCCAAAAGAGGATTCTCGAAGAAGCCGGCTATGATTTTGAATTCATTACTCTGGAACCTCCGGGGGCTGATTTTGGCCAGTTCGTTGGGACATTCAAAAGGATGGGCCCCAATCTTTCTTACTGGCAAATCTATAAAACGATTAAGATTTGTTTTGAGAAAGGCCGCGTTCTTGATCTGATCGAGAAGCGCTCGTTTGAAGTGAGGCCATACGAGATTGAGCGAGGATCGACTACGAAAGCCCACCGCCGGGCAGAAAGGATTGTCAGCCGTGCATTTACACCGCAAGAGATTGAGGAGGCTAAGGAAGAAGCTTTAGCCATCCTGGATAGTGTGCCACAAGATAGAAACCGGAATCCTGTTAAGATAGGTATCGCCGGCGAATTCTATCTTCTTCTGGAACCCTTTTTCAAATTTGATATCGAGCCGTGGCTGGGAGAGCGAGGCGTACACGTGGATCGCGGAATTTATCTGACTGATTGGATCGGGCCTTCCAGCAAGAATCCTATGGCCGGGGTGAGCGCTCAGAAGCTCAAGGAGGCGGCAAAGCCCTATCTCAGCCACTTTGTTGGGGGCGATGGCCTGGCAACCATCGGCCACACGGTAGTCTATGCGGAGGAAGGTTTCGACGGTGTGATACAGCTCCTTCCCTTCACTTGCATGCCCGACACAATCGCCAAGGCAATTCTGCCTAAAGTTGTTGAGGATCACGATATCCCGGTGCTGTCTTTAGTCATTGACGAGCAGAC
>JBAQMN010000064.1:0-2394 GCA_049302895.1 Actinomycetota bacterium
CGGGTGTGCTGGGGAGAGGCTTACCCGTTCTTATCGCATCCTCCACCACCGCCAGCTCGATTATCACCTGCTTGAAGTTTGGGTCGGCTCTCTTAATTGACTTAAATATCGATCTCGCCTTGGCCAGATCACCTGCTATCTCCGCCTCTTTCGCCTTCTCGTAGAGGGCCTCTAACCTCTTGTGGAGAGGACAAACGTCCTTGTAGCTCTTGACCCTGTATTGACTGGCTGCCCAGCGGAAAACGGTAACCCTTTTGACCTTATCCAGAATGATATGCCCGCTGTATTTGCAGATGACCTTCGTGCCAGTATCAACCTTAGTGAAGGTGGCATAAGCGATGGTAGGTAGGGCGAAGATAATTATGAGGGAGATAATGACAACGCGATATTTCTGGATGATCTCACGGAAAGATGACATGACCTGCCCTAAAATTTTCAATAGATTTGAGAGATTCTTCGCTGCGCTCAGAACGACGACTGCGTCGACTTATGGCTATTATATCAGATGAGAGGCCTTTAGTAAACGTGTAATCACAAGATGCGAATCACAAATTCACAAATTATTCATAACTCGCAAGCCCGCCCTTCTTCCTATCGGGCCGACACGGAGGTCGGCCCCTACAGCAAACAGATAGGGTCGACCTAAAGGTCGACCTCTACAATTAAATTCTACAATTAAATGTAGAGGCGGACCTTCAGGTCCGCTCTTCTTCAAACGAGAGAAAATAATTTATAAAGACCAATGTGATGAAGATTATGGTCGTGACGGCTGCAAGGACTTGGGGAGCGGTGGTTAGGTAGACCTCTCGGAGCTGAACATAGGGGGAGCCGATGCCTTGCTGGATTTCTACTGGCAGAAAGGAGGCCCAGTTTATAATGACCGTCTTACCAGCAAGATAGAAACTGACAACAAGAACGCCACTAAAAAGGGCCCAAAACAGGGCTTTCAGAGGCCCGTAGCGCCTCTGAAACAGCCTGACAGAGGAGATAGCATTAACCAGCCCGGCAAGAAGCAGGAGATAGCCTCCTACGCTGTTATACGCGAGAGTATACCACTGACTTTTGTATTCGTAACTCAAGCCGTAGGTGCCACGAACAAAGGAAAGCTTTATTGGAAAAAACAGAGCCGCCACGCCGAGAATCAGACTGATGGCTGCGATAACAACGAGAACAATACGGATTACCCGGTCCATATGGCAATCACCCCCACGATAACGAGGATGCTTCCGACGATGATTTGATCAACAAAGAGTGGAGATGGCAAAAGGAGGCCGAAAGTACTCTCGAGCTTGATCATCAGAGTTATAAAGATTGGCGTAAGAAAGAGAAAGCTTGCCGCTTTGGATGCTTCCACTCTTGCCAGGGCATCGTAAAATAGAAGGATTGCCAGCGCTGAGGAAACAGTCCCAAGAATCAGAATGATAATCCAGGCCTGGGATGGGATCCTGGCTAACGCTGCCGGGCCATCGATCCTCAGGGCAAGCGGGAACAGAAGAATTGTTCCCAACCAGACCGTTAAGGCGGCCGAGGTAGACGGAGTATACTTTTCGATCAGTTTCTTGCCAGCAAAAGCAAAGATGGCAAAGGCAATTGCTGAAAGAAGAATCAAGCTTTCCTCGAAGGCAAATCGGGAGAAAAGTGAGAAAGAGCTGGGTCTCTCCCAGTTTGCCACGATGGCGATCATCCCCAGAACAGCAGCGGCTGTACCAGCTACCTTCCCCAACGAAACCTTTTCGCCTCGAAA
This sequence comes from Actinomycetota bacterium, assembly GCA_049302895.1. GTDB lineage: Bacteria > Actinomycetota > JAHEXW01 > JAHEXW01 > JBAQMN01 > JBAQMN01. The sequence goes on from JBAQMN010000064.1 coordinate 1,745, forward strand.
AGCAAACAGCAGTAAGACAAGGAAAACTGGTGCCAGGTTCATGAGAAATACGGTATCGCTTCCACCCGGCGCCAGGCCGAGTCGCTTAATCACCGGGAGCAAATAAGACAGGGTGACGCCGGAAAGGCTGGCCAGAAAGAAAAAGATGATATCAAGGGGAGTAGCCCCTTTGACACTTAGGAAGGGGCGCCGCCCGAAGATTGCTAACATAAATAGAGAAGCGATGGCAAAGCGCATAAAGACCAGCGTCGTTGGCGGAACGTACCTCAGCCCCACCAAACTGAGGACAAAAGAAAGAGCCCAGGCCAAGACGAAAGCTAGTAGTATTGCAACTACTTTAAGATAATCTGTACTCTTCAGAATATCAAACTCCTATGATAGATTCCTCGTCGCTTGCGCTCCTCGGAATCACAGAAAGACTTTCCCCTCCCTTGATGGGAGGGGTTAGGGGAGGGTGCCATAAATAATCCTTGTTCACCCTCACCTCTATCCTCCCCCCTCAAGGGGGAGGAAAATGATTGTAAAAGGGAGAGTCCCTCCCTCGCGGTAATTATACCATGAGGAAGGGACTCCAAACTTAGCAGCGTAATCTCTTGTTGCTCAGGTGTTCCGAGGCACAACTAACGTTGCGCCTCGGAACAAACCACTTA
>JBAQMN010000065.1:0-17601 GCA_049302895.1 Actinomycetota bacterium
TTGCTACTCTGGTGAGCCACCATGTTCAGGGGATTTTTTCTTTTGTGTTCGGATATAATGCCGCTGTGCGGCTCGTCGACGAAGTCTTTAACATTATCGCCGAGCCAGTGATATCTCCTGGCCCAGCGGTTCTCGGTGTTCATTCCCTGTTGCACAACCGCCCACTTTCCCTCTCTGGTGAAGATGAATGCGTGGTGGTAAATCTGAAAGCCGTCCTGAAGAGCTGTGTTATCGACTTTCGCACTCAGCCGGCTGGCGTAGATCAGGTCGGCGGGATTCCTGCCCAGGGAGACTCTCTCCGCCCACCTCTGGATTTCGTCAGGAGTTTTGAGCGAAGTTCTACCTTTGCCACCTGCAACAAAGAACCCCAGGTCCTCTTCTAAACCTCTGATTCCCTCCTTAATGGCTCCCGTTGTCGTCGTGGTTAATCCCGAACTATGCCAATCGTAAGCCAGAACGCTTCCGAAGGCCTGAAACCATATCGGATCAGCAAGTCTTTTGAGTACTTCTTGCGCGCCATACTCACTGGTGATGGCGATTATAATCTCCCGGGCTAATTCCACCATCCGACTGAAAAGCCATTTTGGTGCCTTTCCATAATGCAGGGGCAAATATGCAACGCCAGTCTTCATAAGTAAATCTTAGACCAAACCCTTGGGCTTATCTACCGTCTCTGAGCATGGTAAAATAAAAATATGCAGACCAGACCGAAAAAATTTTCCAGCAAACGCATATTCTTTCTTGTGGCCGACTGGTGGGGTTGTGCCTGGTATCGCTGTCATGTGCCTGGGCTTGAGCTAAAACGGCGTGGTCACAGTGTTGTCCTAGATGATGCAATTGATCCCGAAGGGCTCAAAGAATTTGACGTTGTTGTTTTTCAAAGGCAATGTTCGGAGGCCTCTTGGCAGGCTATTCAGTATGTTAATAGTCTTGGCAAACTTTCGGTATACGAGCTTGACGACGATCTGTGGCACATCGACCGGACGAATCCCGCCTTTTCGTACTGGACTCCCGAAAAACTTCGAGGCGTAGAAAGCTGCATTGCCGAGAGCCAGGTTGTAACCACGACTACACCCTACTTGGCCGAGCGTTTGACACGGTTCAACAAGAAAATATTCATTCTTCCAAATATGCTTCCCAAGGAGCAATGGCAGCTTTCTAAGAAGGCTAAGGACAACAGGAAATTGGTTCTGGGCTGGGCGGGGGGTACAAGCCACTGGCCTGATCTTAGGATTTTGGAAGGAACCATAGAACAGCTCCTGGATGATTACACGGAGATAGAGTTCCACATCGCCGGCGCGGGGCCAGTCCCCTTTAAAAAGCATGAACGGTTAAAAGGTTTAGAAAGTGTCAAAATAGAACAATACCCGAAGCTTCTGAGTGGATTTGATGTCGGACTGGCTCCTCTGGTAGACACTCAGTTTAATCGGGCCAAAAGCGACCTCAAGTTTCTAGAATATGCGATGGCGGGATTAGCGGTGGTTGCTTCAAAAGTGGAATCCTACAAAGGAAGTATTATTCACGGCCAAAACGGCTTTATGGCTAAGAACACTAAGGATTGGATAAAATATCTGAAAAGATTGATTGAGGACGCTGAGCTGCGCCAAAGAATCGCCACGAACGCGCGGCAGTTTGCTGAAACTCGTACCATCGAGAGCAACATCTGGATGTGGGAGCGAGCTTACGGCATCACTCCGCGCCCTGTCTAATAACTGGATTAAATTTACCCCTTTTCTCCCTCAAACCGATAATATGATAGTGAAAAATATTAGAAAAGCTCTGAAGGGCGTACCCAGATGGGCTATTTTTCGTTATAGGAGATAGAGGCGATGGATGAGGAGAAGTTGAGAGAGCTCGTTGAGCGCGCAAAGAATCGGGACGTAGAAGCTTTTGGCTCTCTTTACGATTTTTATGTGAGCGGAATCTATAGATATACGTATTACCGTGTTGGAAGTAAGGAAGACGCTGAGGATCTAACGGAGGAGGTTTTCTTGAAGGCTCTCGAAGCCATTGGAAGGTTCACCTGGCGAGAGGTTCCCTTTTCAGCCTGGCTTTATCGGATAGCTCGAAACACTGTGGTCGATCACTTTCGTCGAGAGACCAGGAGGGTTCAGGTGGTTTTGGAAGAGGATGTGATGGCTCCGGAGACAACCGGGCCTGTGGAATTAGTAGCCGCTAAGCTAAGCCAGGAGGAGGTCCAGAGGGCTATCTCGCGGCTAACGGACGATCAGCAACAGGTGGTCATATTGAAGTTTTTCGTGGGTCTCTCTAACAGCGACATAGCAAACTTCATTGGCAAAACTGAGGGAGCTGTCAAGGCTCTCCAGCATCGGGCGTTAGAATCTCTTTCCAAGATTTTAAGAGGAAGTCAGGGCGATGAATAAAGATTTTGATGAGAAAGAGTTGAAAGATAAAAAATTAGAAGATGCACTGGAAGAGTGCCTTGACCTGGTACGAACTAATAAGGAGACGGTTCAGGACTGTCTTTCTCGTTATCCTAATCTGCGAGAGAAGCTCGAGCCGCTTCTTAGAGCGGCTGTGATTCTTCAGGCAACACCTTCAGTCGAACCATCTCCTGAGTTCAGGGTTAGAACGCGTCAGGCACTTATTGAAAAGGTTAGTGTACCTGCAGCAGTAGCCGCAAGAAGATTGCGGCCTCGAAGGTTGTTAATGCAGCTTGTGGCGGCTGCCCTCATTTTTCTGCTGATCGTCGGCGGAATCGCTGCTGCTTCTACAAGCGCTCTTCCTACCAGTCCTCTTTATCCCGTTAAACTTGGGATTGAGAAGGTTCAGCTTGCATTGGCTACGAGCGATGCTGCCCGTGCTAACCTGCGCATAAGATTCGCAGAGAGACGGCTGGATGAGCTCCAAGAAATGGTTAAGCTAAAAGAGAGCAGGGCAATTCAAAGGATAGCTAATGCCATAAATAAGGAAACAGGCGAGGCTTTTGAAGAAACTCGTAATCTATCTGGCACGGATAAAGATGTTCTGCTGGACAAGCTGGTAAATCTGACCGAAAGGCAACAGGCAGTACTTCAGAGAGTTTATGATAAGGCTCCTGAAGAGGCAAAGGCTGCACTGCTCCACGCTCAGGAAGTCTCAAGGCGAGGACATGAGAGAGCCGCGGAAGCCCTCAGGGGAATCAGAGAAAGGAAGATCAAGCCTGAGGAGAAGTTCCCTGCAAAGCCTCCTGTGAAGAGGAGTCCTCCGGGCCAGCTCAAGAAGGGTGAAGGAACACCGGGTAAGAGTTCAAAATCTGGTCATGGATCAGAAAATGGTAGAGGGACAGAAAACTCTCAGGGTAGCCGTAACTTTCTAGACCAGAAACCGTTATAAGAATTGGAAATATTGTTTAGCATAGGAGGTGAGTTTTGATGATAAAAAGGCTAATCGCGCTGGCTTTGATATTTGCCCTGGTGTTTCCGGCTGTAGCTCTGGCTAAGGGTAAACCTGCTGATACTGGAAAGGGTGCAGCAGTTGGAAGACCGGACAAGCCGGGAAAGCCTGAAAGCCCGGGCAAATCGGGAGAAAACAAGGTAGTGAAACCGGGTCAGGAGCCGGGCGAGGGCGAAGGGCCAGATGAAAACGGTAATGTAACGAAGGGGAAACCTGAGAACCCCGGTGAGAAGGGTCGAATGAACGCAATCAACAGGATATTGGAGAAGTGGTTCAGGATGCCTGAAAGTGCTCTGAAGGGCTTGTGGAATGCTGTTCTGAACATCAGTAAGAAGATCGTCGGGTATGTTCCTGTGGAGCCAACGCAGGAGCAGCCGGGAGAGACTCAACCTGAGGAACCGCCGACCACGGAACCTATAGAGCAGCCGGCCGAACAGCTTTAGATTTTAGATTCTGAAGCAGAATTTTGTTTTGAGATGTCCTCTGACCTGTTAATTATAACAGGTCAGAGGACATTTTCTTTTACTTCCATTTTAATGTAGACTATGAATACACAGGAGGTGAGCCAGGTGATAGAGTGGTGGGAGGTTCTGATCAGACTGACGGTTGCTACCGTCTTAGGCGCGATAATCGGGTATCAACGAGAGCGGATGGAGAAGCCGGCCGGATTTCGCACTCACACCCTCGTTGCCCTTGGCTCATCCTTACTGATGATTGTCTCCGTTTATCCCTTTTTGGGCCAGTCTGCCGATCCCTCACGAATCGCCGCCGGAGTAATAACAGGTATGGGTTTTCTCGGGGCAGGAACCATTATCCGACAGGGCAGCATCGTCAGGGGATTGACTACGGCGGCTAGTCTCTGGGTGGCCTCGGGAATTGGCTTAGCCGTTGGTGTTGGCTATTATTTTCCGGCCTTGATCACAACCGGTCTCGTTTTTGGCGTTCTCACAGTGCTAAAAAGGGTTGAGATTGGTCTTGTTGCACCTCGCGGATTAACATCTTTAGTCGTAACTACCGTTGATCGGCCAGGTCAGATTGGAAAGATAGGCTCTGCGCTGGGAAGACTGAACATTGATATCAGGTACATGGATCTGGAGACGGCACCTGGGGAAGAGGCGATCGTGAAGCTTATTGTTGATGTGCCCGCTGAAGTGCGAGGTCCCCAGATTATCGAAGCGCTTGGGAACTTAGAAGGAATAAGGGAAGCCAGGTGGGAAGAATGAGTTTGGCAATCATCGGAGGAACGGGTCTGGGGCAATTGGCTACTCTTTTGGAGAATAGAAAAGAGGAGGATATCGAGACTCCCTATGGTGCGGCGCAGTTAGTGATGGGTGAGTGGGGCAAGAGACGGGTTATCTTTCTGTTCCGACATGGGTTGAACCATACAATCCCTCCTCACAGAATAAATTATCACGCCAACATCTGGGCTTTAAAAAACATCGGTGTGAATAATGTTTTCGCCTCTTCGGCCGTGGGGTCGCTCAAGAGAGAGATCAAACCGGGGGACTTTGTTCTTATTAACCAGTTCATCGATTTCACAAAGGTAAGGAAGGGAACGTTTTTTGATGATACGACGGAAAAAGTGCAGTATACCGACATGACAGAGCCGTACAACGCCCGCCTGCGAACGCTTCTCGCCCAGGCCGCAGAGGAAAAAGGGGTTAGGCTTCACCATTCCGGTGTCTATGTCTGCACTGAAGGGCCCAGGTTTGAGACACCGGCGGAGATAGCTGCTTTCCAGAAGTTAGGCGGAGACGTGGTCGGGATGACCGGAGTGCCTGAGGTGGTTCTGGCGAACGAGCTTGAAATCTCCTACGCTTCTCTATCTGTGGCTACCAACTACGCGGCGGGCCTTGCCGGAAAACGTCTCACTTTCGAGGAGTGTCTCGAAGAGATGAACAAGTGGAACAGAGTGCTATTCGACATTTTCTTAAGGGCGGCTGATATAGGCAGACTGTGAGTTCGTAAGTCGTAAATCGTGATAGCCGAGGCACCCTGCCTCGGAAGTAAAATCAGGTAGCCGAGGCACCTTAGAATAATTCCTCCCCCCTCAAGGGAGGGGAATAAATAAGGACGTAGCTGAGGCACCTTGCCTCGTACGGAGTAGGAGGAATGTATTGGGCAGATTACTTATAACCAACGCAATTGTCGTGACAATGGATGACGAACAAAGAGTAATCCCGGAGGGTGACATTTTCGTAGAAGATGGCACCATAAAGTACGTAGGGGAAAAGGGACAATATTCTTACCCGGAGAACGTACGGGTAATTGAGGGGAAAGGGAAAGTGGCTTTACCGGGGCTCATCAACGCCCACACCCACGCGGCGATGACTCTGTTCCGTGGATATGCAGATGATCTTGCACTTCAGGAATGGCTTGAGACCAAGATCTGGCCGCGGGAAGCTCATTTAAAACCCGACGATGTTTACTGGGGAACCCTACTGGCCACAGCTGAGATGATCCGGGGTGGTACCACCACCTTCGCAGACATGTATTATTATGCAGACGAGGTTGCGCACGCGGTTGTCGACTCGGGCATTCGCGCTTCTCTATGCGGTGTTCTCCTGGGTATCCTTCCCACGGCGGCGGAGGATCTTAAGAAAGCGATAAACTTCGTTGAGAAGTGGCACGACTCAAAGGATAGCAGGATTACCACCATGTTTGGTCCCCACGCCCTCTATACGTGTCAGCCTGAGCATCTCAAGGAGGTGGCGAAGGAAGCAAGAAGACTGGGGGTAGGTATCCATATTCATCTGCTTGAGACAAAAAACGAGCGGGATGAAATCCTGAAGCTTGGAGGTCAGGAGCCCTTTACCATTCTCAGGGAATCTGGACTTTTGGATTTGCCTATACTGGCGGCTCACGCCGTTTATTTGAATCAAGATGAAGTAGAACTTGTCAGAGGTCTCCCTTTTAGACCCGTCCATAATCCGGGAAGCAACATGAAACTCGCCAGTGGCATCGCTCCCATTCCAGATTACCTCGAAGCCGGCATTTCTGTTGCTATCGGGACAGACGGTGCCGCCAGCAACAACAATCTCGACATGTTTGAGGAGATAAGACTGACCGCCCTTCTTCATAAGGTAAACACCACTAATCCTACGGTGATATCGGCATACCAGGCCCTGGAAATGGCCACGAGGGGTGGGGCTCTGGCTCTGGGACTTGAGAATGAGATAGGACAACTTCGAGAAGGGATGAGGGCAGACATAATTCTGGTCGACGTGAAAAGGTCCCATCTAACTCCTCTATACGATGTGGTTGCTCACCTGGTTTATAGCGCTCGAGCTTGTGACGTAACAACCACCATCGTCGATGGTGAGATTCTGATGGACGATGGGAAGCTGATTACCCTGGATGAACAATTAGTTATGAGGGAAGCCACGAAACAGGCTGAAAATCTGATGAGCCGATGAAAAGGGAGCTTTTGTCGGGAAACGAGGCTGTCGCCCGTGGAGCTTTCGAGGGAGGGGTGAAAGTTGCTTGTGGCTATCCTGGAACCCCCGCCACCGAGATAATCGAGCACATAGCCGAGTATGAAGAAATCTATGCCGAATGGTCGCCCAATGAGAAGGTTGCTTTTGAAGTGGGCATCGGTGCGTCGATTGCCGGAGCGCGCGCACTGGTGGCGATGAAACAGGTGGGTCTGAATGTGGCCGCTGATCCCCTTTTTACCTTCTCTTACACCGGAGTAAATGGAGGCTTCGTTGCTGTTTCCGCCGATGACCCTGAACTCCACAGCTCCCAGAACGAGCAGGACTCGCGGCATTATGCCAAAGCAGCCAAAGTTCCCATGCTTGAGCCTGCTCACAGCCAGGAAGCAAAGGATTTCGTGATCAAAGCTCTGGAGATAAGCGAGGAATTTGACACCCCTGTTTTACTGCGATCGACTACTCGAGTATCCCACACGAAATCTCTGGTCTCTTTGGGCGAACCGATAGCACCAAAGATTATTCCTTACAAAAAAGACGAAAAGAAGTTTGTGATGATTCCGGCTCACGCCAGAAAGAGGCATGAGTTCATTGAGGAGCGCTTAAAAAGATTAGCGGCCTTTTCTGAAAGTTTTCCCTTTAACCGGGTGGAAAAAGGGAGTCCCAAGTTGGGAATCATTGCCAGCGGAGCAGCCTATCTATATGCCAGGGAGGTTTTCCCGGGGGCTTCATTCTTAAAACTTTCTTTTACCTATCCTTTGCCGCGCCGGTTGATTCGGGAGTTTGCTTCCCAGGTAAAAAGGCTGTTTGTGGTGGAAGAGCTTGATCCTTTCCTGGAAGATGGAATTAGGGCGATAGGAGTTGAAGTTTCGGGTAAAGAGTTCATACCAACAGTTGGAGAACTCAACCCTAAGATTGTTTACGAGGCGGTCGCGAAGGCCTATCCCGCGGCGAAATCGTTAGCCCGCGAGGGTCTTCCCAGCTCCCAGATTAGGAGTAGAGCGGGAGCGGGCCGCGCGTCAGAGGCCAAGCTGCTACCAAACCGTCCGCCGGTCATGTGTCCGGGCTGTCCTCATCGAAGTATTTTCTATGTTCTGAACAAGCTCAAGTTGATTGTCAATGGCGACATTGGCTGCTACACGCTGGCCGTATTGCCACCCTTATCAGCCATGGATACTCAACTCTGCATGGGTACCGGAGCCAGCGTCGTTCATGGCTTCGAGAAGGCTTCGCCTGATCTGGCTAAAAAAGCTGTAGGGGTTATCGGTGACTCAACTTTCGTTCACTCCGGCATCGCTCCGCTAATCGATATCGTTTACAACAGGGGTAGCAGCACTGTTATCATTCTTGATAATCGAACCACGGCTATGACGGGAAAACAAGATCATCCCGGCACAGGGGTAACTCTTAAAGGAGAGAAAAGCACTGCCTTAAACTTCGAAAAACTGGCCAGGGCTATTGGGGTAAAATCGATCAGGGTCGTTGATCCCTACGATCTTGGTGAGGTAGAACAGGTTATAAGAGAAGAGACGGCAAAGCATGAACCCTCGCTTATAGTCTCGCGGCGGGCCTGTCTCCTGGTCGAAAGCATCTGGGAGCTTCCTTATGAGATCTTGACGGAATCCTGCCGGGACTGCGGGCTTTGCCTCAGGCTGGGCTGTCCTGCAATTTCTCAGGCGGAGGGTGTTCTCAAGATAGATCAGAATCTATGCATCGGGTGTGCGGTGTGTCTTCAGGTCTGCAAACTCAGCGCCATCAAACAGGCTGAGGCGAGATGAAATGACCGGACACCGAGCAGATGTCACCAATATTTTGATTGTCGGCGTCGGAGGCCAGGGAATCCTGTTCTCCGCTGGCATCCTGGCACAGCTCCTGGTAGAGAAGGTTTTCGATGTTAAAGAGGCCGAGGTTCATGGTATGGCCCAGCGGGGGGGCTCGGTTCATTCGATGATAAGATTTGGCAAGGAAGTGCATTCTCCGCTAATATATGAGGGCGAGGTGGATTTTCTCGTCTCTTTTGAAGCATTAGAGGCTTTGAGATGGGCACCTTTTGCTCGTCCAGAAGCTAAGATTATTGTGGCAGGGCAGCGCATCGACCCTCTACCTGTCGCTTTGGGACTGGAGAAGTACCCGGTTGACATAGAGAAGAAGCTGAAGAAAACCTTTAGAGAAGTCAAATTTGTAGACGCTCTGGATCTGGCCAAGAAAGCAGGGGATGTCAGAGCGGCAAATATCGTTATGCTTGGGGCGCTGGTCAAGAATTTTCCCTTTAGCCAAAAAAGATGGCTTGAGGTGATCGAACAAAGAGTCCCTCCCAAAATTTTGGGCGTTAACAGAAGGGCTTTTGAGTTAGGGTGGAAGAGTTAAAGATAAAACAATTGTCTGTTTTTATGGAAAACAGGCCGGGCCGACTGACAGAGATATGCAGAGTCCTGGGTGGTGCGGGCATAAACATCCGCGGCTTCTCCGTAGCTGACATGGCCGAATACGGCATATTCAGGCTGATTGTGCCTGACCCGGAGAAGGCCGAGAAAGTATTGACGGCGGGCGGGTTTACGGTGAATCAATCCGACGTTCTGTGCCTTGACGTTCCTGATCGCCCCGGCGGTTTGGCCGGAGTGCTTGAGATCTTCTCCGATAACGGTGTAAGCGTCGAGTATATGTATGCGATTGCCTATACAAAAATTATCTTTAGCGTGGAAGACCTGGATAAAGCTATCTCGGCCTTGCAAGCCAGGGAAATAAAGCTTTTGACGCAGGAAGAGGTGGCAAAGCTTTAGGAAAGGGGGAACAAATATCAGCTAAAAACTCAAAATTAAAAACTAAAAACTGATTACGAATGTAGACGAAAAAAGGAAAGCAAGGAGGGATGTATGTCAAAGAAAACTTTTGGATTTGTTTTAGGAGTTTTATTAGTAGTTTTGCTACTTGTTGCCGGATGTCAGCCGGCAGAGGAGGCGAAGCCGGCCGCACCCGCCAAACCTAAGGAGCCTTACAAGATCGGGGCCGTACTCTCAGTCACCGGGATAAATGCTCCCCTGGGTGATCCTGAAAAGAAAACCCTCGAGATGGAAGTGGAAAAAATCAACAAAAAAGGCGGAATCGACGGTCACAAGATCGAGCTTGTCGTCGAGGACGATGCCAGCTTGCCGGCAAATGCCATCGCGGCGGTAAACAAACTGATTCAGCAGGACAAGGTTATCGCGGTGATTGGCAGCAGCGGCTCCGGACCGACCAAGGCCATCAGGCCTATAGTTTCTGCCGCGGGAATTCCGCTTCTCATGCTTGCGGCCGCTAATGAACTGACCGAGGGGGACATCAAGTGGGTGTTCAGAACTCCACAGAAGGATGCTCTGGCTGTTGCCAAGGCTTTGGGTTACATTCAGAAGAATCTTAAGGCCAAGAAGATTGCCATCCTGTACGACTCCAATCCTTTCGGCACAAGTGGTGCGAATGAGATAATAAAAGAAGCGCCTGACCTTGGGCTAACTGTTGTAGCCACCGAGAAGTATGAGTCGACGGCTACGGATGTCACAACGCAGCTCACGAACATAAAAGCCGCCAATCCCGATGTTGTAGTTGTCTGGGGAACCAACCCGGTGCCGGCTATAGCGGCCAAGACTATGAAGCAGTTGGGCATGACCCAGCCGTATGTCGGAAGCCACGGTATTGCTAATAAGAAATTCATCGAGCTTGGCGGGGATGCCGTGGAGGAGGTTATTTTCCCGGCAGGCAAGATTCTGATTCCGGCATCGATGCCGAAAGATAGTTCGCAGCGCAAAGTGATAGACGGGTTTATCAAAGACTACAAGGCAAAATATGGTGCAGATCCTAATACTTTCGCCGGACATGCCTGGGACGGTATACACCTTCTGGAAAAAGCGCTGGCGAAATCCGGCGCCGATAAGAACAAGCTTCGAAGTGAGTTGGAGAAAATAAAGAATTTTGCCGGGACGGGAGGTATCTTTAACTACTCTACTACCAATCACGACGGACTCACAACCAGCGATATGATCGTTGTCGAGATCAAGGGTGGTAAGTGGACTCTAAAAGTCAAATAGAAGTGGTAGTTGATTAGCTCAAGGCGGTAAGTTGAGGTTTGGTTTTAGCCAGATACTGCAGTTTGTTATCACGGGGATAGCCAGTGGAGGCATCTATGCCCTGATCGCTCTGGGTTTCACCTTGATTTATACGTCAACAAACATCATCAACTTCGCTCAGGGCGAATTCGTGGTACTCGGAGGATTAGTCGCTTTCTCGCTTCTAAGTCTGAAGATTCTACCTCTTCCGGTCGTTTTTCTTGTTGCGGTCGTCATTGTCACTCTGGTAGGGGTAGTTTTTGAACGGTTGGTTATTTTTCCTCTGAAAGATGCCTCCATTATATCCCTGATTATCGCCACCGTCGGCGTGTCCTTCTTTCTTAAGGCCTCAGCCATGATAATCTGGGGGCGGGAAGCCCTGACCTTTCCCCATTTTTTCGGCGAGAAACCGATCAAATTGCTGGGCGCGTATCTTATTCCTCAATATTTATTCATTACCATTCTTACCATCGGGCTTGTCGTCTTGCTTCAGCTTTTCTTCCGCTCCACTGCTCTGGGAAAGGCGATGAGAGCAACTGCTATCAATAAGACTGCAGCACAGCTCGCGGGGATCAATACGTCGCGTATGGTCCTTTACTCATTTGCCCTTTCAGCTGCTCTCGGAGCTGTAGCCGGAATCTCTACTGCGCCAATCGCCATGATGAGCTATGCATCCGGGGCCGAATTTGGCATCAAAGGTTTTGCTGCGGCCATCTTAGGTGGCATCGGAAATCCGCTGGGGGCCGTCCTGGGTGGTTTTGTTTTGGGGATAACGGAATCGGTCGGGGCTGGTGTTATTTCATCGGGTTACAAGGATGCCATCGCCCTGATTATTTTGCTCGGTGCTCTCTTGCTAAAACCGAGTGGCATTTTTGAAAAAGTGGGACTGAAGAGATGAAGGCGAGAATGCTGGCGGTTATTGCAGCTATCATCTTGATAAGTTTGGCTCCATTGTTTGCCGATGAGTTTCAGCTTACCATCGCCATTTTTGTATTGATAAATATCATCGTTGTTCTCGGGCTTTCTCTGCTCATGGGGTACGCCGGACAGATTTCTTTAGGCCACGCCGCTCTATACGGAATTGGTGCCTACGTTTCGGCTATTCTTTCAACGAAACTCCAACTAAACCCATTTCTGACCGTTTTGATCGGTGCGGCTTTCGCCGGGGGTGTTGCCTATCTCGTTGGATTACCTGCACTGCGCCTCAGGGGTCACTATCTTGCCATGGCCACCCTGGGCTTTGGCATCATAATGACCATACTTTTCGTTGAGCTTCAGCCGATTACGGGCGGACCGGGTGGAATAATAAACATTCCTTCTTTCCATATCGGAGGTTTTAATTTTGAAACGCCGGCACGCTACTTCTATCTGGTGTTTATTGTCAGCCTGATTGCCCTCTGGCTCTCGAGGAATATAGTCAAATCACAGAAGGGCCGAGCGCTCAGGGCACTTCACGAGAACGAGATCGCCGCCAGTGTGTTGGGAGTAAATATCGAAAAGCACAAGCTGTTTATCTTTACCCTGAGCGGTTTCTATGCCGGCATCGGGGGAGCTCTTTATGCCCACTATGCCAGGTTTATAAGCCCGGAGACCTTCGGATTGGGCTTTTCCATTCTTCTTGTGACCATGGTTGTAGTGGGGGGAACCGAAAACCTCTGGTCGGCTCTTCTGGGGGCAGGACTTCTGACGATCCTATCAGAATACTTTCGAGCTTATCAGGATTACAATCTCGTTCTTTATGGCCTTGCCCTCGTGTTAATCATGATTTTTGCGCCTCGCGGGCTTTTTACAGAGGCTCTCATTTTGGCGAAAAGGCTGGTGAGTTGGGCTGGCTCTTCTCAGAGTTGAGAATGTGACAAAAGTCTTTGGTGGGCTTGTCGCTGTCAACCAAGTTAGCTTCTCGGTCTATCCCGAACAGATTAAGGCGATCATAGGGCCAAACGGTGCGGGGAAGACGACCGTTTTTAACATACTCAGTGGGTTGCTAAAGCCCTCATCGGGCAGGGTGTTCTTTGAGGATATCGACATCAGCGGGCTCAAACCGCACAAAATCGCCGCCCTTGGGAGTGGGAGAACTTTTCAGAACACGATGCTTTTTGATCGGATGAGTGTGGTGGAAAACGTTATGGTTGCTCAGGAGACTCGTGTCGATCATGGATTCTTTGCTTACCTGATGGGTCTCCCTTCCACACGGAAGAGCGAGAGGGAAATGCACGCAAAAGCAATAGAGATTCTCAAGCTGGTCGGCCTGGAAAAGCGCGCAGGCGAACTGGCGGGAAATCTTCCGGCGGGAGAACGGCATCTCCTTGAGATTGCCAGGGCTCTGGCCACCGAGCCCCGAGTTTTGCTTCTGGACGAGCCGGCGGCCGGTCTGAATCAGGCTGAGACTCAGTTTCTGATCGACATAATATACAGGATCAGGGAGCACGGGACCACGGTTATCCTGGTCGAGCACGATATGGGACTGGTAATGCAGATATCAGACGAGATTGTCGTTCTCGATCAGGGAAGGAAGATAGCCGAGGGCCCGCCTCTACTCATTCAGGAGGATGAGCGAGTGATCGAGGCTTATCTGGGAAGTTGGGAAGATGCTTGAGGTCAAGAACATTTCCGCTTTTTACAGCCACGTTCAGGCCCTAAAAGATGTCACTCTCCGCGTCAAAGAGGGCGAGATTGTTGCTGTCATCGGTTCAAATGGCGCCGGCAAGAGTACCTTACTCAAGTGTATCGCCGGAATCGTCACAAACAAGCGCGGGGAGATAGCGCTTAACGGCAGTGCCATCGGTTCATTTCCGCCCGAGAAGATAGTTTCCGCTGGAATAACTCTTGTTCCCGAAGGCAGACAGATCTTTTCTTCTCTTACGGTTCTCGAGAATCTGGAGTTAGGTGCTTACCTCTTGCTCAGGAGGAAGGATAAGAGAAAAGTCTCGGAGAATCTGGAGTTCGTATTTGATCTCTTTCCACAGCTCGAGGCGAGACAGAGACAGGTGGCATCGACGTTAAGCGGTGGGGAGCAACAGATGCTGGCCATCGGTCGTGCTCTGATGGCCAGCCCGAAAATCCTCATGCTCGACGAGCCTTCGATGGGTCTGGCCCCCATGGTCATCAGGTCTATCTTTAGTGTGCTACGTGATCTGAATAAGGCTGGCTTAACCATGCTCCTTGTGGAGCAGGACGCAAAGATCGCTCTATCCATAGCTCATCGCGGCTATGTTTTTCAAACAGGCAAAATAGTTTTAGAAGATTCCGGCCAGAGGCTTAGTGAAAACCCTTTGGTTAAGGAGATATATTTCGGGAAGCAAATGCAGTGATCCTGGAGGTGAAGGGATGAAGATATGGAATCCTGAATACGAAACGATGCCCAGAGAAAAGCTTAAGGAGATTCAACTCCAGCGTCTAACCTGGACTGTAAAATGGGCTTATGAGAGAGTTCCCGCCTATCGCAAGAAGTTTGATGAGGCAGGAGTTCATCCGAAGAATATCGCCTCCCTTGACGACGTCGCGAAGCTGCCCTTCATAGACAAGAATGACCTCCTGGATAACTACCCTTATGGTTTTTTTGCCATGCCGTTGACCAAAATAGTCAGGATTCACTCTACGTCCGGAACAACCGGGAAACCGGTGGTTGTCGGCTACAGCCGCGGTGACATCAACACCTGGGCTGAGCTGACGGCGCGAATCGCCACGGCCGGAGGGGTGACGGAGGAGGATATCTGCCAGATTTCTTTTGGATACGGTCTTTTCACTGGTGGTTTCGGTCTTCACTACGGCCTGGAGCGGATAGGTGCAACGGTGGTTCCCGCTTCCGCCGGCAACACCGAACGCCAGGTCCTGCTCATGAAGGATTTTGGAACCACAGCTCTAATCTCCACTCCATCATACGCTCTTTACATGGCGGAGGTCGGCGGAGAGATGGGAGTAGACTTTTCCGAACTTCCACTAAGGGTCGCCTTGTTTGGAGCTGAACCATGGTCGGAGCGGGTTCGTCAGGAAATCGAAAAAAGGCTCAACGTTTCGGCTACGGACAATTACGGCTTGACGGAAATCATCGGACCTGGTGTTTCCGGAGAGTGTGAGGAAAAGAACGGTCTGCACATAAATGAGGATCATTTTCTGCCCGAGATAATCGATCCGGCAACCGGTGAATCTCTCCCACCCGGAAAGGTTGGAGAGCTCGTCTTTACTACTTTAACCAAAGAGGCCTTCCCCATGATTCGCTATCGCACCCGGGATCTTACCTGCATCATGGACGAAAGTTGTTCGTGTGGAAGGACTCTGGTTAAGATGGCACGCGTGCGGGGGAGAACCGACGACATGCTCATCATTCGCGGAGTTAACGTCTTTCCTTCTCAGATAGAATCTGTTTTAATGGAGGTTGAGGGGATAGAACCTCATTATCAGATTGTGGTTTCGCGTAAGGGCGTCCTTGATGAGCTCGAAGTCTGGGTTGAGGTGGCGCCTCAGATTTTCACTGACGCCATGCGAAAACTGGTCGATTTTGAACGGAAAATCGAGGACAGATTGCAAGCGGTTCTGGGTCTTCACGCAAAAGTGAAACTTGTTGAGCCCAAGACCATCGAAAGAACAGATGGTAAATCCCGACGGGTGATAGACAAGAGAGAGCAGGGGGACTAAGAGATGTTCTGGGACGAACATTATGAAGCAATGAAGAGGGAGGAGTTGGAGTCACTCCAGTTTAGAAGGCTTAAGCGGACTCTAGAGAGAGTTTATAATAAGATACCTTTCTACAAGAAGAAGTTTGACGAAGCCGGTCTCTCCATCGAGGCCGTTAAGAGTCTGAACGACCTGGAAAAAATCCCTTTTACGACTAAAGACGATCTCAGAGACAATTATCCATATGGGCTATTTGCCGAGTCTTTAGACGATGTGGTTCGGATTCATGCCTCTTCGGGAACGACCGGTCAGGTCACAGTAGTTGGTTATACCGCCAGAGACGTTGAAAACTGGGCTGAGCTGGTGGCTCGGTGCCTGATGTCATACGGCGCCACCAAAGGAGACGTCGTTCACGTTGCCTATGGCTATGGATTGTTCACCGGCGGCCTTGGTCTTCACTACGGAGCGGAGAGAATCGGGGCCACTGTAATCCCCATGTCGGGAGGGAACACCAAGCGACAAGTGCAGGTGATGAAGGATTTTGGCTCGACTGTTCTCTGCTGCACCCCGTCCTATGCTTTATATATGGCTGAGGTAGCCGAAGATATGGGAATTGATTTTAAGGCTCTAAAACTGAAGGCGGGGGCTTTCGGGGCGGAACCCTGGTCGGAGAGTATGAGGCGGGAGATCGAAGGAAAACTCAATCTTAATGCCTATGATATCTATGGCCTGAGCGAAGTCATTGGGCCGGGAGTATCCGCCGAGTGTGAGGAGAAGAACGGTCTTCACATTTTTGATGATCACTTTATTCCCGAGATTATCAATCCTGAGACGGGAGAGGTTTTGCCTCCCGGCGAGAAGGGTGAACTGGTCTTAACGACAACAATGAAGGAGGCAACCCCGGTTATTCGTTATCGAACTAGGGATATCACATCTCTGAACTATGACCCTTGTCCGTGTGGTAGAACCCACGCAAGGATGAGTCGGGTCTTTGGGCGCAGTGACGACATGCTCATCATTCGAGGGGTGAACGTTTTCCCATCGCAGATTGAGCAGATACTGATGAGAATTGAGGGAACGGAGCCTCATTACCAGATTGTTGTCGATCGAAGGGGTCCTCTGGACGAGATCGAGGTACAGGTGGAGGTCGTACCGGAAATCTTTTCGGACGAGATTAAGCGTTTGGAGACTCTCGAAAGGAAAATCGAAGAAGAGATCCGTGAGGATCTCACAATCGGAGCCAAAGTAACGCTGGTCGAACCCAAGACAATTCAAAGAAGCGAAGGAAAAGCCAAGCGCGTAGTCGACAAGCGCGATTTAACCGCCTAGGCGCGAGTTAATCCCGTAGGCGCGAATTTATTCGTGCACAGAGAGGAGGCTCAAATGCGAGTCAAGCAGATATCCGTTTTTCTGGAGAATCGAGCCGGCAGACTATGGGAACTTTGTAACACCTTGGGGCAAAACAATATAAATATGAGAGCCCTATCGATCGGGGAGGCGGCGGACTTTGGAGTTGTCAGGATGATCGTAAACGATCCTGAACGAACAAACGAGATATTGAGAGCGGCCGGCTTCACCGTGGCTGAAACCGATGTTCTGGCTGTTGAGGTTCCAGACACGCCCAGCGGCCTGGCCAAGGCTCTGGAGGTTTTGAAGAACAAGGGTCTTAACGTAGAGTATGCGTATGCTTTTGTGGCCAAGAGTGGCGAGATGGCCGTGGTCAGTATGAAGATCGACGCCATAGACAAGGCTGAGTCGGCTCTCCAGGAAGCGGGCTTCACCCTCCTCTCCCCAGAACAGATTTACTCCTTCTAAAGGATCGCTCGGGTATTCAGAGACGCTCACCCTCTTGACCTGGCCTTTGCTCCGTACTTTCCTCAGGTCTCTGCGGAACTCGCTTCGCTACAAACCAGCTCGCTCAAACAGTCCTCGTGACCTGGCAAAGTACTCCGCAAACTCACAGGTCAATTCACAGTTCGCTTACCCTGAATACCCTCGCTCCAGAGGGAGGCAATCTGCCTCTTCGGGCAGATTGAGGGCCGACACAGAGGTCGGCCCCTACGAGTGCCTGATCCCGTAGG
>JBAQMN010000066.1:0-2096 GCA_049302895.1 Actinomycetota bacterium
GGTCTCGCTCGCGCTCCTTCGAGCCCCGAGTGCTCGGGGCTCGAATATCCGCCCAAGGCGGACCAGCCTCGGGCTGGACTCCCCTTCCTTACGTATCTCTTAGCCCCGACTTGTCGGGGCTAAGAACCCCTTTAATAGAGCTCCTTTAAAGTCGCTCTATGATATAATTGACGTCAAGCGATGGGCGGACAGAGACCTGCCCTGCCGGCAGGCGGGCGTCCGCCCCTACTTTGAAGAGCGAGGGTATTCCAAAAAAGCGAAAATCGCGAAAGCGACTTGAGACTTTGCCCGTCATTCTGAGCGAAGCGAAGAATCTCTCTCGCGAACAGGTGCTGATAGATCCTTCGTCGGCCTGACGGCCTCCTCAGGATGACAGTCTGCAAAGGCCAGGTCGGTGAGCTAGCTTTTTGGAATATCTGAGTGACTCTTTAGAAAGGAGTTGACTGACAATGGCCAAAATGAAAGTTAGGTTGACGTTTCCAGAGGTACTCATCAACGAGCCCGTCATCTTCAATCTGAGCCGCAAGTTCCAGGTCGTCACCAACATCAAGCGGGCTAACGTCGAGGAGAAAGTGGGCTGGGTTATCTTAGAGCTCACCGGCGAAACCGATGAGATAGACAAAGGTATCGCCTGGCTTAAAGAGATTGGTGTCCGCGTCGACCCCGTCGAAGCCGACATCGTCGAAGGCTAACTGATCTCTCCGCTGATATAGGCTTGCGTTTCCGGCTGTTCTGGCTCCGTAAAGATTTTTCCCGCCGGGCCGTGTTCGATCAACTTTCCCATATAGAGGAAAATGACATAGTCGGCCAGTCTTCTTGCTTGACGCAGAATATGCGTAACGACAATAATAGTAAAGTTTTTCTTAAGAAGCTGGAACTGCTTCTCAATAAGCTGGGCTGAGATAGGATCAAGAGCCGATGTGGGCTCGTCGGCCAGGATCGCTTCGGGTCCCACCGCCAGCGCTCTGGCCAGAGCCAGTCTCTGCTGCTGCCCAACGGACAGACGACTGGCTGGTTGACGGAGCCGATCCTTAACCTCGTCCCACAGACCAGACAGGCGAAGATAGCACTCCACAAGCCTGTCCCTCTCACCGTTTCTTCCCAGGCTCGCCCTCTCAGAGCATAGCTCATACATCGGGCAGTGTTTTTCGAGCTCTGCTATCTGCGCCACTATCTCGCTACCATTCATCCGATGGATCTTGGGCCCGTAAGCGATGTTGTCATAGATAGACATAGGAAGAGGATAAGGCTTCTGTGACAGAAATCCTATTTTCTTCCTGAGTGAAAGGATATCAGCCTTCGAGTTATAGATGTTAACCCCGTCAATAAGTACCTCTCCTCTTACTTTGACTTCGTCACTCAGATCATTGAGTCTATTTAGGCTCTTGAGCAGGGTGGTCTTTCCGCAACCTGAGGGACCGATAATGGCCGTGATCTCTCCATCCGGAATGTCAACCGTTATATCCTTAAGCGCCTCCTGGTCCCCGTATGTAACATTTAGATTTCTGATACTTATGTGGGGCATATCTTTCTCACCTCATAATCACCTAATAATATGCTTGCTGAATCTTTTCGCCAGCCACCTGGAAATCAAACTAACCACAAGAACAATTATCAAAAGCACTAAAGCGGCAGCATAAGCCCGCCTCTGAACCTCAGGAATAGGGGTTCCCAGTTGAAAGAAGATCGCCAGCGGCAACGATGCCACTGGATCGAACAGAGAGCGTGGCAGATAATCCGTGTAACCGGCTGTAAAAAGAATCGAGGCAGCGTCTCCTATGCCACGACCAAATGCCAAAAGCACCGCCGTGAAAATCCCTGGAAGTGCTTGTCTTAGCACCACACCCAAAGTTGTTTCAAAACGCGTCGCTCCCACAGCGTAGGATGTCTCCTTGAGCTCCACTGGAACCATACTAATAACTTCTTCCATCGCTCTGGTCATAATAGGGAGCATCAGCAAAGTAAGAGCAATGATACCACCAAGAAGAGAAGCCCTTAAGCCCAGATAAAGCATGATGACGAAGCCAAAGGCCCCGTAAACAATTGACGGCGTTCCCCAGAGCACGTCAAGAGCCAGTCGAGTTATGCGGGCAAAT
>JBAQMN010000067.1:0-2771 GCA_049302895.1 Actinomycetota bacterium
GGGTATCGGTTTAAGAATCGTCAACGGCAGAAGATTTATCAGTTGACGACATACTTCTAAGAGCCTGGTAAGCTATCCACAGGGACGTCCCCGCAAAAACCGTCCTGAAAAAATTTATTAAGCCCCTTATTGATGAGCAAGAAGTCGCCATGCACGGCGATGGGCATGAAGATTAAGCGAATGAAAAGTCCGACCAGAAGCCATCTTAGAGCCTGAGCCAGGATTTTCTTATTCTCTCTGATGGGTGGAGGAAATAATCGCGTTAAGAGATCCATCCGCGCTTTTGCAGCCGATGGTACACGCTGACCCATCGATCCTAGGGAAGTGCCTGCCACCTGAGCCGGAAGACAGTGTAAACAGCCTTAATGATTTCTTTTCTCGATATCTTACTAGCTCCTTCTTGTCTGTTTACATAGGTAATTGGAACTTCTGCGATCTTAGATCCTTTCATGTGACATCTATAAGCAACCTCTATTAGAAAGGAATATCCACTCGAAAAAATGGGAGCCTCAAGCAGCTTTTCCACCACTTCTCTCTTGAAGCACCGAAAGGCCCCTGTGTTATCAGAGGAAGTCAGACCGAGCATCAGAGAGGCAAAGAAGTTAGCTCCTCTGCTAATGAAACGCCTCCAGATGCGGCACCCCTCAACCCCTCCTTCGCTGGCGTAGCGAGAGCCAAACGCAACATCGCACTCATCGTTTGTGATCTTCTCGACAAGAGGCGGGATGCTCTGCGGATTGTGAGAAAAGTCTGCATCCATAGAGACCAAATATTCGTATCGCAGATCGGAATTAAGCGCGAGCCTAAGACCTTCTTGATAAGCTGTACCCAGACCCATCTTTCCTGCTCTATGCAAAACAGAAATCCGGCCATCATATTTTCTTGAAAGGTCGTCAGCGACCTTACCAGTTCCATCCGGAGAGTTATCGTCGACAATGAGGATGTTCAAATTGGCTGGGAGTGATAGGATTTCCGTTATTAAAGGAATGATGTTCTCGCGCTCGTTATAGGTTGGGATAACAACTACGCCCGGAATACTGCCTTCCTCCATAATGTTACCAATTATAGTTTAAACCCTGGCGGAAAATCAAAGAGGTGCTTATCTTACGTCAGTGGCGTTGGTGTAGAAAGCAAGTTCCTCTGGGGATACGACGCGGATGTCCTCCCAGTGGTACCCGAGAGCTTCAAAGATCGATGCGGACGTAACCCATCTCTTGATATAGCCTGAAGAGAAATCTGTGACGTAGACGGCCGGGTTGGTAGCTGATTTCAGCAAGATGCCGGGTCGGGCCTGGAGATTCGCTCCTGTTGGGTAGCCGGCTATCTCTGCGTCCGAAACAGTGACGATCCTGTCCCAGCGAAAACCGTTGCTTTCGAAGGAGGCGGGAGAGGCAATCCAGCGCTTGCTTGCTCCCTCAAGAAGGTAAACGTGAGGATCGGTTGGAGACTTAATTAGAGTGCCGTTGCGATGGGTATTCGAGTCGCTAACAAGACCCCCATCAGTGTAGGTCGCGATCTCGGAACCGGAGATAACGTAGATATCCTCCCAGCGATATCCCAAAGCCTCAAAGATCGTCGCTGAAGTAATCCACCTTTTGATATAGCTTGGCCCGGACAAATCAACAGCGTAAACCGCAGGATCACCAGAGGCTCTAATTAAGGTTCCTGGTCGGGAGCGAAGATCGGCTCCCGTTGGGTAGCCGGCTACCTCCCCATCTGAAACGGTGACGATTCTGTCCCAGCGGAAGCCGTTGCTTTCGAAGGAGGCGGGAGAGGTAATCCAACGCTTGCTTCCTCCCTCAAGAAGGTAAACGCGGGTGTCGGAGGCTGTTTTGACCAAGGCGCCATTGGGATGAACTGAGAACAAAGCCTTCAGAGCGTTAATTCGTCCATATCCATAGTAATTGTCTTTACCGGGAGAACCCAGATCGTCCGCCATAGATTCTATCTGCTGCTCTACCTGATCATTTGTTAACGTAGGAGAATAAGCTCGCAACAGCGCTGCGAGGCCTGACACATGAGGCGCAGCCATCGAAGTTCCAGTTCCTGAAGCATAAACATGGCTCCCACTATCCCAGAAGGTGCTGATAATGCCGTCCGTGCCAACGCTCCCGCCTCCGGGAGCAGCCACGTCAATCCAGGAACCATAATTTGAATACGAAGTTATGATATCGCTGTTGCCGGTGGCGGAGACAGAGATTACATGGTTATAAGCGGCCGGGTAATATGGAGTAGAAACACCAGAGTTACCGGCGGCGGCAACCAGAACAACACCCTTCCCGTAAGCATAATTCACTGCATCCTGGGTCGACTGAAGGTATCCGGGCCCGCCCAAACTCATGTTTATGACCTTCGCACCGTTGTCAGCCGCCCACACAATAGCCTGTTGAATGGCGAAATCGTCGCCACTGCCAAAACTATCCAGCACCTTGACAGGCATTATCTTAGAACCCCAGGACACCCCGGCCACTCCGCTTCCGTTATTGGTAACCGCAGCAGCGATGCCCGCCACGTGGGTGCCGTGGCCGTTGTCGTCGGAGGGGTTGGAGGTCCCATAGGCAAAGTTGTAGCCGGGGACAATCTTTGCAGCCAGATCAGGATGGCTTAGATCGACACCGGTGTCAAGAATTGCGATTGTTACACTACTGCTTCCAGTGGTCTTATCCCAGGCTACGGGTGCCTGTATTTT
The DNA here is from genome assembly GCA_049302895.1 of Actinomycetota bacterium. Classification (GTDB taxonomy): domain Bacteria; phylum Actinomycetota; class JAHEXW01; order JAHEXW01; family JBAQMN01; genus JBAQMN01. The sequence goes on from JBAQMN010000067.1 coordinate 2,690, forward strand.
GGTCAGAGCCCACTGCTGTGGAAAGTAAGTGTCATTAGGAGTAGCAAAAGCCTTGAGCTGGTAATTGGGCTCGGCATACTCG
>JBAQMN010000068.1:0-4532 GCA_049302895.1 Actinomycetota bacterium
TCCAGGGTGAGAACCAGGCGAAGAACCCCATGGGTTGAGGGGTGCTGGGGACCCAAATTAAGGGTCATGAGCTCTGTTTTTATTTCCTTCTTGATCTCTTGAGCCATTCGGTTTCCTTAGCTAATCCGGCTCAGCCTTTTCGAACTCGTAGGGAAGCCGGTAGTCCTTACGGAGAGGGTGATCTTCCCAATCCTCCACCAAAAGTAGCTTTCTGGGGTCGGGGTGACCTTCAAAAACTATTCCAAACATCTCGGCTGCTTCCCTCTCATGCCAGTCGGCTCCTTGCCAGACCGGCGTGGCTGAAGCGACTACCGGATCGTCCTTGGGCAAGGGTACTTTCAGGGTTATCTTGGAACCATGTTTCATCGAGTAGAGATGATAGACGACCTCTAACTGATCGGGGTAGTCCACCCCGGAAAGACAGCGCAGATAGTCAAAGGAAAGCTTTTCTTCCTGATGGGCAAAGCGACAAAAGTCAAGGAGGCGATCTCTATTGAGTCTTACCACAAGCTCATCGCCTGCGATACGGGAGTCCAACATGGCTCGCCCGAATTTCCCTTTCAGAATTCGCTCGATCTCACCCAGATGAACTTCCCTCTTTATTTTTTCTTTCTTCTCTTCACTCACAGCTTCGTCCTGTCCACTCCTCGGGCGGAGAGAGACCTGCCCGTCCGGCAGGGCGGGCGTCCGCCCCTACCAGTTTCCCTTGTTATCTGTTTTATTTGGATGCCATCACTTTTTCCTGAAGCTTCATGAATCCATGGATAAGAGCTTCCGGCCTCGGAGGGCACCCCGGTATATAGACATCCACCGGAATTAGCTTGTCGGCACCCCTGACCACTGAATAAGAATCAGCGTAGGGTCCGCCGCCGATGGCGCAGGCCCCCATGGCAACGACCCACTTAGGCTCGGCCATCTGTTCGTATAGAAGCTGTATGGCAGGAGCCATCTTTTTGGTTATCGTTCCAGCTACGATCATCACATCGGCCTGACGAGGTGAGCCGGCTATACCAATAAGGACCCCAAAGCGGTTAAGATCGTGATAAGGATCAAAAGCGCTCATCATCTCGATGGCGCAGCAGGCAAGGCCGAAGGTGAGCGGCCAGAAAGAGGACTTCTGAGCCCAATGAATCAAACGATCGGCCGTGGTAAAGATAATATTTTCCCTACCATATTTTTCCGTTAGACCCATTTAAAATCCTTATGAAAAGGGGTTAGTAGCTGTAGTTACAAACTGTGAGCGACCAAAATATACCATAAAGAGGGCATTTTCGCAAAAGAAATTTAGAAAGTTTTTAGTATCTTGGCAGCCTCCTCCGGCGGTGTTGGATTTATGTACACACCTGTTCCCCACTCGAACCCTGCTACCTCCGTCAGACGGGGAATGATCTCAAAGTGCCAGTGATAGAACCGCAGGTTGGGAGCGTATTGGGGAGCAACGTGGATTAGATAGTTGTAGGGTGGATTGTTAAGAATTCTTCTTATCCGCCCGAAAAGAGCGTGCATCAATTCCGCCAGGTCCTTAATCTCATCTATGCTGATGTCAATAAAATTCGAGGAGTGCCTCTTAGGAAAGATCTGAAGCTCGAAGGGGAAACGAGACGCGAAGGGGCAGAGCACCAGAAAGTGTCGACTTTCGTGAACCACTCTGACCTTACTCGCCATCTCATCCTCGATTATGTCGCAGTAGATACACGTGTGATTAGCCTTGAAATGGCGCTCCCCCTTATCCAGCTCCTCCAGCAATCGAGACGGAACAACCGGTGTTGCAGCCAGCTGGGAGTGGGGATGTATCAAGGAAGCGCCAGACCCCCGTCCGTAATTCCTGAAGATAAGAACATACTTGACCCGCTCGTCCTTAAACCAGAACTTGTATCGCTCCCGATAGGCGTTGAGTATGGCCTCGATCTCACCGGGGCTCATGGTAGCCAAAGTAGCCCTGTGTTTAGCAGATTCGACTATCACCTCGTGGCCACCCACCGCGTTAACCGTGGTATAGAAACCCCTGATGTGCACGGTCGGGACGCCCTCGTAGACCAGAGCCGGGTACTTGTTGGGAACCACCCAGACCCGCCACCTGGAGGGCTGTTCCCAGTGGAGATAAACGGCGGCACCCTTAAGTTCCTTAGCCTGACAGAAGGGACAGGTCTTCTGGGTTGGCTTTTTCTGCCTGGCTATTAAGTCTGTAGGTCGCTTCCAGCGCTCGGTTGCGACTATCACCCACCTACGTGTTGTCGGATCCTTTCTTAGCTCTGGCACCTTCCCCCCTTGCTATCTGCCAATGGCTGTGTGTTATCATTATATACACGCTTTATTCTTTTGGAAAGACAAGGAGAGAGTGTATGGATGTAAGGGAGTGGTTTGAAAATAGAACCTTCCGCCACCAGGATTTTGGAAACATTCCAAAGCTAATAAGTCTTAAAACAGAGCAGAATCTCACCATAAGCGTTTGTCTTCCCACCCTAAACTCCGGAAAGACTCTTGATTTGATTCTACGTATTCTAAAAGAGATACTTATTGATGAATATCCTCTCATAGACGAGCTGGCAATCGTCGATAGCCGCTCTTCCGACAACACTGTAGAAATCGCCCAGAGAAGAGGGGTAAAAGTCTTCTTCGACGACGAGTGCCTGACGGACCTGCCGCCGGGTTCAGGAAAGGGAGAGGCGCTCTGGAAAAGCCTCTACTTCCTAAAAGGAGACATCATCGCCTGGCTGGACTCGGATATCAAAAACATTCACCCCCGGTTTGTTTACGGGAGCATTGGTCCGCTCCTCACCGACAAGACCATAGGTTACGTCAAAGGCTTCTATCAGAGGCCCCTCAGAACCGAGGGTTTGACCAGAGAGACCGGAGGCGGACGGGTGACCGAGCTTGTGGCGCGACCTCTCCTGAACCTTTTCTACCCCGAACTCTCCGGTTTAATCCAGCCCCTCTCAGGAGAATATGCCGGCCGAAGAGATGTCTTAGAAAGCATCCCTTTCTTGACCGGTTACGGGGTAGAGATTGGACTGCTTATTGATATCGCCAAAAAATTTGGACTTAATGCCATTGCCCAGGTCAACCTGGAGAAGCGGGTTCACAACAATCAGTCCCTCAAGGCTTTGGGAAGGATGGCTTTCGGGGTCATGCAGGCCGCCTTTCAGAGGCTTGCCTCAGACAAGAAGATCAAATTTAATACAAACATGAATCGAACTCTGAAGATCATCAAACAAGTGGACGAAGAGTATCAGATGGGCGAGAGAGAGATTAGAGTGATCGAGCGGCCACCAATGAAAGGCATATCAGAATATAGAGAACTCAGAAAGCAGAGGAAGCAATGACCTATAGCAGAGAGCAGCACGCAGCAATAGGGGGGTTGGTATCTGAAGTTAAGGTAATTTATACGGACGTAGATGGGACACTGCTCGGCCCGGGCGGCTGTCTGTTTCTTTCGGCAAAAAGAGAATTTACTCTCATCCCTGCTCAGACCATTGTGTCCGTTTTAAAAAGAGGAATCGACATCGTCATGGTCTCTGGTAGAAACCGCGAGCAGCTGAAGGAGGATGCACGGGTTCTCGGTTTCAAAAACTTCATCTCGGAGTTGGGAGCCGAAATCGTATACGACCTGGGAAAAAGAATCGTGCCGAACATCGTGGATTTTAAAGTGACCCAGCCCACCGTTTTTGAAACAATTGCGAAACGTGGTGCTCCAAAAGCTCTTTTCGAGCATTATCGAGGGAAATTAGAGTACCACACTCCCTGGCAGACGGGACGGAATTATACCCACCTTCTGCGGGGTTATGTCAATGTGGATGAGGCCGACAAATTTCTGGCGACACACGGCTTTGCCAATCTAAAGCTTGTAGACAACGGCAGGATCAGCACAACCAGTCCTACCCTGAAAGTTAGAGAGGTTCACGCCTATCATTTGCTGCCCAAGTCTATCGACAAGGCCTCGGCCTTGAGACTCGATCAAAAAGAAAGAAAAATAAAAAAGGATGAAACGATCGCCATCGGAGATTCCTGGGCTGATCTACCCCTTGCCTCAGAAGTTGGCGTCCTGTTTATCGTGGCGAATGGGGTGAGAGAAGATGGTACTTTGGCAAGAAAGATTAACGAGTACGACAACATCTTTGTGACCAGGGAAGAAAAGGGCCTCGGCTGGGCCGAAGCCGTCAACTTAGTTCTGTAGGAAAGGGGACAGGCTACTTTTTCTCCTCAAAATCAAAAAGTAGCCTGTCCCCTTTCCTAAATTCTGATTACTTCTTATGCGCGACCTTTTCTATTATTGCGTGGCAATCTCACCATACCTTTGTTTCGTAGAGGCCGTGTAGTACCTCGGCAACTTTATCTTCAAGCAACCTACTTGCGTGTTTCATTGCTTCTTCGACACTCATGCCGGGTTTCATCAGCAAATAGAGCTCGGTGATACCGTAATCCTTTAGCACCACAGCATCCTCAGTAACCTGCCCACCGATAGCAATGACTGGAATATTTTTGGCCTTAGCCAGTCTGGCCACACCAAGAGGAACTTTGCCGTAGGCCGTCTG
>JBAQMN010000069.1:0-1934 GCA_049302895.1 Actinomycetota bacterium
GCCTGGGAAGTCCAGCTCACACTGGGGAGATCCAGAACCCCCAGGTCTATGAGGGGATTTTCGATACCGGCTTGCTCTGCCACATCGATCAGGCCGGTTTCGCCCTCACCGCGCTTGAGAACTTTTATTCTATCCTGAGGCATAAGGTGTTTGGTGCTGAAAGCAAGAAGAACAGCACTCTTTACCCCGGATTCGGCTATCGAGTTTAACTCTTCCTCACTGTGGTGGATGTCTATTGAGTTGTATATCCCTCTGTCAACTGCGCCGATATTGTGTAGATATTTTATCGCCTCTATGCGAACACTCGGACTGGAGGAGTCTACAAGAAAAGGAGCCCCTGTGTTTTCTAGAATAAAGTCAATGTATCGCTTCATTGCTTCGGAAGTTTCGGCGATGACGTCGATGATTCGAGGAAGAGCTAACTCTCTCGATAGTTCGCCCTCTTTTTCCAGGAGGCTTTTTGCTCGGGTCTTGTCAAATAGGCCTCTTTTGGAATCAGAGACCAGCGGATCTCCCGAGTAGAAGATGCTTCCGATCATAACCGTTGGAAGCTCTCCGGGTTGGCCTCCTATTTCCACATCACCAATTCTAAAATTCTTCTGCTCCGCTTTGAATCTAAGCATACACCCCGTACTTCAACGTAGCATCGACCATTGCCTGGACGAGTTCGGGTTTTGTCTCCAGGTCGGGGAACTCTGCGCTGATGATCAGTCCCCCACCGGGTGCGCACTTCTCGATTATCTCCCGCGTTTGCCTCTCAACCTCTTGAGGCGTTCCGAAGGAAAATAGGGAAGGCTTAAGATTTCCAAGAAGGCACAGATGATCTCCGAGGATTTCCTTTGCCTTGAAGATGTCGGTTCTCTCGTCGAGGTGGAGGAACCCTGACTTTGGAGGAAGCTCCTTGAAGTATTCGAGCATCGGCGTCCAGTTCGTGTCGAAGTGATACTGCACCCTGAATCCCGCCTCGACCAGGGCGTGACTCGCTCTCACCAGGAACGGAAGGACGAGTTTCTCAAACATCTTGGGCGAGATGAAGTCGGCCGAACCGCGGGCTGCGCCCAATATAGTGGTTACGGCCTTTTTTCTCTTGCAGATATCAATATGGCCTGCTATCAAGCCATCCTGCATTGCCTCGATAGCTGCTTGTACTTTTTCTGGACGCTTGTGCAGATCGATCATGAAATTTGTTGATCCGCGCAACACGGAGAGAACATCAAAGGGACCATTTATCCCATGGTCAATCATCGTGGGGACCTTGTATTCCTCCCGCCATTTCTTATTATATTTATTGAATTGCGGTATTATCTGAAGAGGGTGCATGAATTCGGAGAGGCCGGCGCGTCTCAAACTAAAAAGATGGTAGACTCCATCTTCGATAATCAGGTCATAGTCGGATTCGCGCATGACAGGATCTTCACGGGCTCTTTCTTTCAAATTGGGAATATAGTTCGCGCCTCTTTCCCGTCCCGGTAGACTCCAATCCACGAAGTAGGTGGAGAACATGTCGGGATAAGTGAGAAGATGCATGGGGAACCAGTTTATGGGTGACGCCATGTCGAAGGCGCTGCCGTGCTTCTTGTAGGTTATCTCCCAAGCCTTTTCTGCTTTATCGGGATCGTAAAAGACTTCCGCCACCGTCATTCCAGCGGCGGCAGCCGTATAATAGCCAACGAGCGGGGCGCAAGGAACACGATCAGGCTCCTCCAGGTTCATGGCTTTATCAACCCGTTCAATCGAGGTCATGCCGGCCATCTATTTCACCCCCACAAATTCTTTTACAATCTTTAAGCCTTCGTAAGCGTCGTCGGTGGCGGCATCCGCGCCGACTTCCTTCCGCCACATCTCGTCTACCGGCAGGCCACCTATGATTACTCTTACTTTATCCCGCAAGCCCTGCTCTTTAAGAATCTCTACCGCCTTTTTCATAGGGTCAG
>JBAQMN010000070.1:0-9137 GCA_049302895.1 Actinomycetota bacterium
GTTCGAAGAGAAGTCGCCCCCGCTCCAACAGGATCCAAGACGATGGGAATACCCAGCTCGTTCGCCTTTTTCCCTGCTAAAAGCATGGATTTGACCCAGTAAAGAGTTAAGGTTCCTATATTCAGAACGAGAGCTCCGGCCACCTGAACCATTTCCTCAACCTCTTCCTGAGCATGAGCCATAACGGGCAGCGCACCCAGACAAAGTGTAATGTTGGCCGTCTCATTCATCACCACGAAGTTAGTGATGTGATGCAGCAACGGCTTCCTTTCTCGAATCTCCTCGAGATCTCTGGCAATCCTCTCTGCAATTCCTCTCATGCACGCACCTCCTACCCAATTATGTGGCAGGGCAAGATGCCCTGCCCTACCTGGTAGCCGAGGCACCCTGCCTCGGCTACTACAATTCAAAATTCAAAATATTGTTCGAGCGTAGTCGAGAACCCCTCGACTTCGCTCGGGGCACGCTCTTTTGTCCACTCAGAATGAGCTTCTCGACTCGCCCCGTCAAAGGCGGGACTCCCTCGAAGAATAAGACACTCCAAAATACAAGGCCGTGCTCCCAACGGATGCACGGCTTAAAAACTCCTCTTCACTCCCTCCGCTGGCATTACCCAGAGCAGTCAAGTCATGTGGCAGGGCAAGATGCCCTACCCTACCTGGTAGCCGAGGCATCCTGCCTCGGCTTACTGCGTGATCAGGTTCAAACGGTCGGCACGTAACGCGTGTCCTCTCAGCCGCCTAAAGCAGCTCCCGCCTACCATATTCAATTGTTGATGTTATTATATCAGAACTTTAAAAAACTTGCTAATCTCGATCCTACAGAATTGTCACTTCAGAGGTTTGTTGTCTTCAAGCGTAGTGTGCCCTTTTAGATAGGACTTTGGGTTTAGTAAATCCCGTAGCGCCCTAACTTGCTTGAGGTCCGAGAAAGAATAAGAAAAAGGAAGAGATAGAGCGGCTTTAGCTACAGATCCGGCAGAAAGAAGAGTGCTACGGTAGAGCTTGCAGAAATTTCGGTAGAACTCATTGAGGGGCAGTTTTGTTGGCAAGACGGCGTGAAGGAAGTCATATAGCTCATAATTCCGGGTGGTCAATTCGTCCCATTTCTCTTTGAAGAACTGAGTTCCCGGCAAAGGGGTAAGAACCGTAAACTGGCAGGTGCGAAGCCTCATGCGTTTGACATAGTTAATAAGTTTCTGAAACTGATCCTCGGTATAAACTGGGTCGACAATGAAGGCGGCTTGAATCCCAATTTTGTACTTGTGAAGTATCTCTACTGCTTTTTCGTTCGTTTCCATGGTGTTGTGCTTGTTGAACTTCTGTAGCTCTTCATCGGTGATGCTTTCAAATCCGATCAAAACCCAGTTCAGGCCGATTCGCTTCCATTTTTCGATGATCTCTGGATGGGCCGCAATGGTATCGCTTCGAGCCTGGAAACCGAAGCGCTTTTTAATACCAGTCTCTCTCACCAGCTCATAGATACTTTCCGCCCTGCGCACATTTTGCAGGAAGTTATCGTCGGTGAATATGATATCCCGAGACGACGTAGCCTCTATGTCTCGAAGAACTCGCTCGGGGCTGCGCACACGGTATTTGCCGTTGTAGAAGTACCACACGGAACAAAACTTGCACCGGTACGGGCACCCGCGCGCCGTTTCGACGCCGGATACTGGTCTAAAACCCTTGTAGAAATATTTGTTGCGATGGCGAGCGGTCAGCTCTCGGGCCGGCAGCGGAGTCAAATCGAGGTCATTCATAAGCCTTCGGGCCGGCGTAAGTCTGAACTGCTCATTGTCCGTGTAGGCAATCCCTTCAACTCGACTAAGGTCACTTCCTCCTTCCCACGCGTCCAAAAGTTCTGGCGTGGTAATCTCACCCTCCCCAATCACAATCGCATCGGTGGCTCGATCGAAGAGATCTACCGGACTGAGGGAAGCGTGGTGCCCCCCGGCAAAGGTTAAGGTATTGGGACTCTCTTCTTTTGCTGCCCGAAGAATGTCAAGAGCGTTGTAGATATCTGTGCTGAAAGAAGCGTTAACCCCGACGGCGTGAGGTCGGAACTCCCTCAGTCGGCTGGAAAAATTCTTCTCGAGACGGAGATCAGCTATCTGAACATCATGATCTTTAAGACACGCTGCCACACTTTCCAGACCAAGAGGTTCGTTCAGCGCAATGTGTCTGAAACCCAGGTGATCTCCAGAGCTGGGTTGTACAAGAAGTACTCTCATTTTTTATCCTTTCCCCTCCTTCTAATCGAAGGGTTCTTGATGCTCCAGGCCAACCTGGAATAGTTTACGATAGACCATGTTTATCTGCAGAAACACAAAGGCGCGATAGAAAGATCGCATATACAGAAGAGACCTCAAAATGCGCCCGATTATGGCCGGCCAGGAGTAGACCTTCCAGCCAGCCCAGGTAAATTTTTCCCTGAACTCATTAGGTGGCAGAATCTTTGGCTTGAACACCAGCGTCGTAGAGTCATATTTCTCCCACTTATTATGAAGGATACGGCCTTCTTTCTCAAGGCTTTCCCTGAGGGCCGTACCTGGATAGGGCGTGAGCACTGTAAACTGAGGTGTGTCGACATTATATCGTCTCACGAACTTAACCGTTCTCTTGAAGAGACCCTCATCGTCCTCGTCGAAGCCAAAGACAAAGCAGCCGATCGTTCCGATTCTGTGGCGATGAAGCTTCTTGACGGCCTGACCATATTCCTCCACCCGGTTGACCCGCTTTCCCATACCCTCAATCGCTGCTGGAGACAGGGATTCGAAACCGATGAGCATTCCGACGCAACCACTATCCCTGGCCAGCCTGAGAAGCTCGTCATCGCGGACAAAATTGAGCGATCCCTGAGAGAGCCACTTAATCTTAAGAGGAATCAGGGCTCTGAAGAGCTCCTTTGCATACTTTGCGTTTCCAACAATGTTGTTATCGGTAAAGAAGACGAAGGATGGCTTTATCTCCTTAAGCTCGTTTACAACGTCGTTGACGGGTCGGTAGCGAATCTTGCGCCCGAAGAAGACCGTGGTTGAACAGAAACTGCAGTCAAACGGGCAGCCACGAGAGGTTTCCACCTTAGGGATATTTACGTAGGCGCCGTTGTTGGAGAGATCCCTTCGAGGTAGCGGCAGATTGGCAAGGTCAGGTCTCTCCGTGGATTGATAGAACTTTTTTAATTTGCCGGCGCGAAAATCGGCAAGCATCTCTTCCCATATTCCCTCAGCCTCTCCGATGAGAACGGCATCGGCGTGTTGACTGGCTTCAGCCGGAAAAAGTGAGGGATGGAGTCCACCAAGAATGACAGGGACGCCGCGACGGCGGTACTCGTGGGCGATCTCGTAGGCCCGGGTGGCAGTGGGAGTTAGAGCGGTGATTCCAACTAAATCGAAACCGTTGTCAAAATCAAGGGGCTCGACATTCTCATCCTTGATTGTCACTTCAACATCGGAGGGCATTAGAGCAGCTACGATAGGAAGGGTAAGCTGGCTCATGTACATCTTGCCATACATTTTCACATTGCTTGGATGATATGGCTGGACGAGGTGAACTCTCAGTCTCTCCTGCATGGCTAGGGTTTATTCCTTTTTCTCTTCCGGTTTCTGGGTCTCCTTTTTTCCTTCCTTCTCTTTGTCGGACTCGAGTATGTCATTGAATTCGCTCTTAACCTGCTTTTCAAGGCTGGTTGTCATCTCTCGAAATTCGCGTATTCCTTTGCCTATGGCTCGACTGATCTCAGGGAGCTTGGAGGGACCGAATATAATGAGGGCGATGACGAGGATCACTACCAATTCAGGAATGCCCAGACCACCGAACATCTATTTCTCCTCCCACGCATTTTAAGTTTATTCTATCACAAAAACACGAACGAGTGCTATAATCTCGTTTAAATGAGGGGGATACAAAATGGCTGGTATAATCCTTGCTGGAGGCTTGAGCACGCGCCTGGGACGGGATAAGGCTTTTGTCAGATTGAATTCGGAAACTCTCCTCGAGATGGTCATATCGACACTTAAGAATGTCGTGAAACAGATTATCATAGTGGCTAACGAGCCCGAGAAGTTTGAACATTTTGTCTCCAGCCACACAAGGGTTATACAAGATAAAGTTCCCTACCAGGGTCCTCTTGGTGGAATTTTGGCCGGCCTTGAAGCCTCCCCCGATTTTCACAACCTTGTTTCCTCCTGTGACACGCCTTTCTTGAGAAAAGAGCTCTGTCACTATCTGCTTTCACAGGCGGACGACTTTGACGTTGTTGTCCCCACAATTGATTCCAGAATCGAACCATTGCCGGCGGTCTACTCAAAAAATTGTAGTATGTTCGCGCGTGAGAGTCTTGAGAAGAAAACCTTCAGAATTATTTCCTTTTTCCCAAAGGTAAAGGTGAAGTCCATCGAAACCGATATACTTAGAGGCTACGATCCTGAATTGGTATCCTTTCTCAATGTCAATACCGAGGAGGATCTGAAAAAAGCAAAGGAGATTTACAGAAGATGAAATGTCCTAAATGCAATGGTCAGATGACAGAGGGAAGTTTCGAAATCCTCAATTTTATCCAGGCCGACTTCGGTCACAACCTACTTATCGGGCCTCACAAGACCTTCTATCTTAACCCCAGAAGAAGGTCGCAGATAAATGTCTACGTCTGCAAAGAGTGTGGCTACATCGAGTCCTACGCAGACGACCCCAGCGGCCTCTAAGAATTATTTGAAGGTCCAGCCCTGGGCTTTCATCTCAGCTTTCGCTTTGTTTTCGGAAGTAAGCCACTTTTTCTGAATCGCTTGTAGGTTTTTGAGCTGATCCTGGGAGTAGTTGCCCTCGGTTTCTCTGAAGATCTTTACCGCCTCGCTGAAATACCGAATGCCGTTGTCTAAATAATCAATCATCAGGCGGTGAAGCTTTTTTAAATCTTGCGGAGGAGTTAGCTTCGATAACTTTTCTCGTGCCTTTTGGGAGCTCTTCCCTTTGCTTTCTCCGACCAGAATGAGCGTGTCGAGACTGTCATTCTTCATGGCCACCGCATTCTTGTCCAGATTTTTCTGCTCTTTAGCCAGCTCCGTCCAGATCTTTTCGAAGGAAGCTTTGTACTTATCTTCAGCGCTCGGCCTGCTACGACAGCCGGAGGCAAGAAGAGCGAGCAGCAACAAAAGAAGGAGCAAGACAACGACTTTTCTCGCTAATTAGCTCTCCTTTTCGTCCTTGGCGAGCTTCTTGATCAACTCCGTCGTCTGCTCTCGAGTTTTCTCGGTTGATTCCCTATCGATTTTTATTGATATCGACAAGACGTCTCCTTCCTTCACGTCTTCCGGAAGGGCACTCCTGGATAGAATCAACTTATCTCCCGTTCTATCCAGAACCAAAACGGCTTTGTCTCCTTCAAATCTGTCAACTGTTGCTCTTAAGATTTTCTCTCCGGGATCCATTCTTCCTCTCAATCTGTTAGAGATTCAAGGAGTAGCGCTCGATCTGCTCGAGAACATACTTCCTGATCTCCTGGGGTTTTGGCAAGGGCGAGGCCAGTTTACCCTTGATCAGTAGAGGCTTAAGTAAGGGCTCGGTGTCTCCACCGCAGGTGCAGACGGGAGATGGTTTCCCCGCCGGAACCACATGGTACTCGTAGCAGTCTTTGCAGCGAAAAACCTGTTTTGAGCCAGACATTTTGCCCCGCTTAGCCATAGGTTTTCCTTCCACCTCGACCAGGTCAAAGGCGAAATCAACCACCGGTGCGTTACTGATGGCGGTCCCCACGCCATAGGCATCGGCAAAGGGATTAAGTTCGAGAATCTTGCTCTCGTCCAAGCCACCACTGAGAAAGAGTTTCACATAGTCAAAACCTCTGAGATTGAGTTCCCAGCGGACCTCTTGAAGAATCTTCAAGAAATTTCCTCGCCTCGAACCCGGTGTGTCCAGGCGAACACCGAACAGTTTTTTGCCCAGGGCTTGTGCGGCCCTGACAGCGGCAAATTTTTCATCATTAAACGTGTCGATCAGCGCAACACGCCTTATTTCGGGTGGCATCACTTCATCAAAAGCCTTGAACGTCTCAATCTCATCGCCTATGACGAGGATGAGGGCATGGGCCATGGTCCCGATGGGTTGTTCGCCGATTAGTTCGGCGCTCTCGGTAACAGCCACACCATCACACCCGCCAATAAAGGCGTTTCTCTCGATCATGGGAGCAATGGCCGGGTGCATCCGGCGAGCACCGAAACTATATACTCCTCGTCCGTCTGCGGCCAGCTTACACCTGGCCGCTTTAGTAGCGATTCCCGAAGCCTGGCACAGGAGCCCCAAAAAGGGTGTCTCGTAAACGGCAAAATTTGTGTATTGACCTTCAACGACGACAACGGGTTCTTCGGGATGAAAGATAGTTCCTTCCGGCATGGCATAGACATCTGCCTCTATTCCGGTAAAGAGTTGCGCGAGCTCCTCTATGCCAGCCAGAACCGCCCACTGCCAGTTGTCCGAAAGAGCACTCGCTCTAACCTCACCCTTGACGTGCTTATCAAGGTTCTTTGCTTTGAGGATCTGAACGCCCGTCTCAAAGTATACGTCCGTTACCTTTCCCTTTTTGATATCTTCCTCAGGAGCGACATGAAACATTCTATATCACTTCGATTCCGTGAAGATCTTTCATCTGACGCAAAGCCCACTCGTGGTCTTCTTTGGAAGTGCTGGCCACACTGTCTTTGGGAACGATCACACGGTAGGCTAAGGCCTTAGCATGGATGGCCGTGAAGAAAACGCAGATGTTTGTTAAAACCCCTGTGATTATTAAGGTGCCTATACCCAGCTCTCGAAGAACCAGTTCCAATTGAGTGCCGAAGAAACCAGAGTAGCGCCGTTTTGGTAAAACATAATCCTCAGATTGAGGCTTAAGTTCATCTATCACCTGTTGTCCCCAGGTCCCTGGCACAGCGTGGGGAGGCCACATCTCGAATTCAGGGTCGTCCGGGCGGTGGGCATCGGTAAGATAGATAATCGGTATACCCTGACTGCGGGCGTCGTCCTGACGCCTCTTTATGATTGGTATTAGATTGACTGCCTCCGGAACAATTAGCGAACCGCCTTCTTTAACAAAATCGTTAAGCATGTCAACTATGACAAGAGCTGTCTTTTCAGGCAAAACAATCATCTCCTTTGATAGCTCAAGGCTGAGGGCTCAGCTCGGAGCGGAGAGCTTATTCAAAAGCTTCCCTGGCAGCTTCGACGAATACATTATAGATTTCTTCATTATAGAGAACAAAAACGATTTTTTTAAGAGAGGTCTGGACATTTTTTAGATGATCTCCCAAAGCCGAAAACATGGCTTTGGCCGCATCGTAGGGAGGAAATCTGCCCACTCCGGTGCCGAAGGCCGGAAATGCGATCGTTCTGGCCTTGATTTCGTCGGCTCTCCTGAGCGAGTTAAGAGTTGCCTCTCTGATCTTCTCGCTGTCCGTTCTAAAATCCATAGCCATGACCGCGCCATGTATTACATGTTTTGCCTTTAGTGAACCGGCACCGGTAGTTACTGCTTCTCCGATCGGGATCGGGCCTTTACCAACCGCCTCGTCCTCGATGATCTTTCCACCCTTTCTTCGTATGGCACCAGCCACCCCTCCGCCCATCCAGAGCTCATTGTTGGCGGCATTGACGATCGCGTCCACCTGTTCCTCGGTGAGATCGCCAATCTTTAATTCGATCTCCGTTTCTCCTATGCGCATCAATCGCCCACCACCTGGCAGATAAGGGTTCTTGAGCGTCCGCGAATATCAAAATCTACGAAGACAATCTGCTGCCACGTCCCGAGGGTCATTGACCCGTTAACAACAGGAACAGTTAAAGAAGGCCCTATTATCGAGGCTCGAAGGTGAGAGTGACCATTGTCCTCTCCCCATGTCGCGTTGTGCCTCCAGGCGACTTCCCTTGGAATAAGGTCGCTTAGCAGTTTCTTTAAGTCCTGCTCAAGTCCAGATTCGTATTCAATGGTTGTCACGGAAGCCGTGGAGCCGACAACGAAAACCGTCACTGTGCCGTTCTTTAGACCCGACTCTTTGACCGCCCGTTCCACCTCGCCAGTTATGTTGATGATATCGTCGTTTCCCCTGGTTGTAAGCGATAATTCCTTGCTGACTACTGTCATCTACGATCCCCCCCAGGCTTCGCTAAGATTCTTCGCTTCGCTCAGAATGACACGCTCCTGTCATTCTGAGGAGCCCCGCCTCTGGCGGGGCGACGAAGAATCTCACAGAAATTTCTTTTCTATCAAGTCTGCGATAGTCGTAATGTCTGAGGCTCTAAGGTTCGGGACATTATTATAGTCTAAATCGACGTCGCTCACTATAAGAAATAGCTCTTTGGGCTGAGAGAGCAGAGTTGTCGAAACTTCAGGGTCGACCACCTCGATCTTAGGCTTGGACTCCTTCCGGTAGCCTTCCGTTAAAATGATATCTACCTCGAGAAAATAGCGGTCTATGATCTCGTCCAAGCTCAGTTCTGTGTCCACCTTTCTTACCAGGGCAAATTTCGCTGGTGATGAGATAGCCACTGGCGATGCCCCGGCCTGAGCGTGGCGCCATGTGGGCTTGCCAGGCTGATCGATCTCGAAATCCTCGTGCGCGTGGTGTTTGATGGTTCCCACCCGGTAACCACTCTTCTTTAGCTCAGTAACCAGGCCTTCGATTAACGCTGTCTTGCCCTCTTTGGGCCTGCCGACGATAGAAACTACCGGTATGGTTTTCTTTTTCATTGATTGCTCCATGTTAGATTGCTTCGGGCCGACACAGAGGTCGGCCCCTACGTGTGTCTTGATCTCGTAGGGACGGGCAGGTCTCTGTCCGCCTGCTTTCTCGTTCGTAATAACAGATCACGGTTCTCCTATCAGCTAAAGATTCGAAGTACAAGACCGATAACAAATGCCATTAATGCGCTGGTGACAAGCTCGGTTAGCCTTTTCTCCCCTACCTTGGTTCCCCATCCCCTGACCACTCCACTGATGGACAGGAGAAACGAAAGCGGGGCCAGAAAATAAAATTCGGTCAGGAGGAGGGTCACCGCCAGAGCCCTTTCAGCCATACCAAGCAGGCGATCTTTAAAGGAAATAACAGTGGTGTTAGCCTCATCAGGATTCGAGGCTGATATAGTTCTGCCTGC
>JBAQMN010000071.1:0-1935 GCA_049302895.1 Actinomycetota bacterium
CGGGAGCTATTTATGAAAGTCGGCTTGGAGGCGGAACTTTAACCTATCGTTATCTCCCTAAAACCTTGAGAGAAGTAGATGACCATCCATCAGTCAATTTCCTTGTTAGAAAGGATATTTTTGAAAAAGTTGGTGGTTTCAATTCATCTTACTGGCCAGGTGAAGACACTAAGCTTTGCCTTGATATAACCAAGCTCGGAAAGAAGATCGTCTACGACCCGGATGTACTTGTCTGGCATCACCGGCGCAGGCTGTTTCTACCCCATCTCAAACAGGTTGCTAACTATGCGGTTCACCGAGGGTACTTTGTTAAAACCTATCCCCAGACCTCCCTCAGAATCACCTATTTTCTACCCAGTCTCTTAGTGCTTGGTCTTGCCGGTGGCTTAGCTCTCTCATTTTTCAGCAGAGCTCTTTTAGTGGCTTATTTGATAGCTGTGGCAATTTATTTCACTGCTTTACTTTTTAGCGCTCTTTGGACTACTTTAATGCGGACGAACATTTTGATAGGGCTGCTCGTTATTCCGGGAATTTTTACGACTCATCTGACCTATGGAGTCTACTTTATAAAAGGTTTATTGACGAGGGAACTCAAAAGATGAACCCTGTTAGACCTATATATTATTATACTTATGTCCTAAGAAGTGAAAAAAGCAGCAATTTCTACACTGGTACCACAAGCAATTTAAAGCGAAGGTTAGAACAGCATAACGAAGGACTGGTTGTCTCTACAAAGCGCATGTATCCGCTGCAATTAGTTTATTTTGAAGCTTGCTTAAATAAAGACGATGCTTATCGCAGAGAGCGATACTTAAAATCGGGAATGGGTAAACGATATATTAGAAATCACTTGAAAGGAGGTCTAACAGGGTGAAGCTAATGATTGCTTATCCACCATTAGAAAGCGAGAAAGGCATCCCTCTGTTGTCCCAGAATCGCCAGTTCCAATGGTTCAAACATCATCCTGCCTATATCTATCCTGTTGTTCCCGCCACGGGTGCCACTCTTCTCAAGAAGGATGGGTATAATGCCATATGGGCTGACGGAATCGCTGAGGAGTGGTCGTATCAAGAGTTTCTTAGTTTTGTTGAGCAAGAAAAGCCTAATTTAGTGGTTATGGAGACAAAAACGCCGGTAGTAAAGAAGCACTGGAAGATTATCGATGACTTGAAGAATCTGGCGTCTGGTACCTGGCCTTTGACCACTGTTTTGGTTGGAGATCATGTAACAGCTCTGCCTGAAGAGAGTATGGAAAATTCGGCGGTGGACTATATTCTAACCGGTGGAGACTATGACTTCCTTCTTCTGAATTTATGTAATTATCTTAAGGCTAATAAAAATTACCAATTACCAATTACCAATTACCAATTACCAAGACTTGAGCCAGGCATCTGGTATCGTGAAGATGGAGAAGCCAAAAACACTGGTAGATTCCAGCTTGACCACGATCTGAACGAAGCGCCCTTTATTGACCGTGATCTCACCAAGTGGGAACTCTACGCCTACAAAATAGGGAATTATAAAAAGTTACCAGGCACGTACATCATGGCCGGCCGGGACTGCTGGTGGGCCAAGTGCAGATTCTGTTCCTGGGTCACCTTGTATCCGAAGTACCGTGTACGTACACCGAAGAATGTTCTCGACGAGATCGGGATGCTTATCGAGACATACCAGGTCAGGGAGATAATGGACGATACCGGGACCTTTCCGGCGGGAGCCTGGCTCGAGAAGTTCTGTCAGGGAATGATCGAGCGTGGATACCATAAAAAGGTCAGAATCGATTGCAACATGCGCCCGGGGCGCCTGACTAAAAAGCAATATCAACTGATGGGCGAGGCAGGTTTTCGCATGATTCTCTATGGTCTCGAATCAGCAGACCAGGAGATTCTGGATCGCGTCCATAAAGGGACTAAGGCAGATGATATTGTAAAGGAC
>JBAQMN010000072.1:0-11300 GCA_049302895.1 Actinomycetota bacterium
TTTCTAAGTAATATGCCCCCAATGATAACAAATTGCGGACCTAAAGGTCCGCCTCTACAGAAGCATCGTAGAGGTCGACCTTTAGGTCGACTTTAAAGTTGCTTAAGCCGGTACCTTCTGAACAACAAAAAGCCAGAAACAACAAACAGTACCAGGCTGGCGAATCCAGAGAAGGTGAAGTATTTGAGAATTATCGGGCTATCCCTTAAGAATTCCAGCAAGAATCGGCCGAAGGAATAGAGTATGATATAGACAAGAAAAAGAGAGCCGTCCCTCTTAAACTCGAACCTTTTCTCAACATAGAAAAAGAGGAAAAGGAAAATCAACAGAGAGTGGATGAGCTCGTACAGCTGAGTAGGGTGTCGGGGTACATCAAAAAAGTTTACGCCCCAGGGAAGGTTTGTTGGGCGCCCGTATGAGCAGCCGTTTAGAAAGCATCCGATACGAGCGACGACCATACCTATAGCCAGGGGCGAGGCCAGCGAGTCGGCGATCTTGAGAATGGGGACTTTCCGAATGCGCGCCACCAGGACAGCTGCAAGGACTCCCAACAGAAGCCCACCGTAAAATACTAGCCCCCCTCTATGGATCTGTATTATCTCGCCAAGATTTCTGCTGTAATAATCCCAATGGCCAATCACATAGAAAAGACGAGCGCCAACTATCCCACCCAGAGCGGTAGCCAAAAGCAAATCGTAAGCGATGTCCGGATTGATGTTCCTCTTCTTAAGTTCAATCCGGGCGATCAATAGCCCGACTATAAAAGCAATAGCCAGAAAGGTGCCGTAGGCATATATGGTAAAAGTACCTATGCGAAACAGAATCGGGTACACAGCAGACCTCCTTAGTGTTTGACCATTGCCACGAGAGAGACGAGTATCAAAAGAATGACGCCAGCGACGATGGCTGTGTCAGCTACATTGAACACCGGCCAGACTCGGACATTAAGAAAATCAGTCACTCCCCCAAAGCGCAGCCGGTCAATGAGATTTCCGATTGCGCCCCCCACCTCAAGACCCAGAGCCAGATTAAACAGTGGATGAGACTCCCGAGCCCTGAAATAGTAGATGGCGATTAGAGCGATGGACAGGATAGTGACGATGACAAAAAGAAACTGCCGCCCACCAAGAAGCCCGAAGGCGGCTCCCTTGTTTTGAATATGAGTTATGTACAAAAATCCTTTGATAACCGGCAGGGAGTCTCCGGGAGAAAGAAGATTTCTGACGTATATCTTACTGGTCTGATCGAGGAGAACGACGAACAGAGCTGTGCTCAACAAAAACAGCATCAGCTGGCTGTCTCCTCCAACTTCTTGCAATCTATGCAGAGGTTTGCGTAGGGAAGCGCTTTCAGCCTGGCCCGATCTATCTCCTTCCCGCAGCGGTCGCAGATGCCATAAGTGCTCTTCTTCAACTTCAGCATAGCCGCATCTATCTTGCTCAATATATCCCTGATATTGTTCTCAAGGGAGAGATCTCGCTCGCGCTCGAAGGTGTGGGTGCCGCTGTCGGCGACGTGCTCGTCGTAAGAAACCTCTCCGGATGCCTCAGACTGAAGAACTTTCAGGTTGCCCTTTCCTATCTCGGCAAGCTCGTCTACGAGAACTTTCTTCTCGGCTTCGAGTCTCTCTTTATAGGACGCCAGTTGCTTCTTGTCGAACCTTTGCTTTTTTTCCGCCACTATTTAAAGCCTCCTGACTTAAGAAAACAAGGCAACAAAAGCTCGCCTTTTATGCCTCTACAGATTTCCGAAAACATTATAAGGTTTTCCAGGCAAATTATCAATCTTGCCAATCTCGCGCTTGAGCTCCTTTACAGTCGCTCTTTGGAAAAATACTGGTGGATCACGCCGGTACACCTTGGGCACAATGAGGGATGGTTGGAATCCGTTCCAAGGCGGACGCTGTAATTCCAACAGCGCTCACACTTTTCTCCCGAAGCCTTACGCACGACAAAGGCAAGGTCCTTTATGCTCTCGCTCTTGTAGCTTTCCCCGGCAAGCCCCTCTGGCAACTCTGCCACTTCAACTTGAGAAACGATTAAGAGGGAGGCGAGTAGCGATTCATTCCCTTTTAAAAAATCGTAAAGTTTATCTTTACTGTAAACCTCAACCTTAGCTTCAAGAGAGTTTCCAATAGACTTATCCGTGCGAGCGATCTCCAGAGCCTTTAGGGCCTCGTCCCTTATCTTAAGCAGCCTGGTCCACTTATCCTCAAGATCTTTCTCTATGTATTCCCTTTTTATCTCAGGCCATCCCGCCAGTTGAACGCCCAAACTCTGCCTCATGTTTTCGGGCAGGAATTGCCATATCTCTTCCGCCGTAAACGATAGAATCGGTGCAATGAGTCTGGTCAGTGCGGAAATGATCTCGCTTAAAACAGCCTGAGCACTTTGCCTCTCTCTGGAGGTGGGTCCGGAAATATACAGCCGATCCTTGAGAACGTCCAGGTAGAAAGCGGAGAGATCGATCACACAAAAACTGTATATGTTGTGAAAAACGAGATGGAACTGGTAGTGATCGTAATTTCTTGTGACCTCCCCAATCAACTGGTGAAGTCTTAAGAGGGCCCAGCGGTCGATCTCCTCAAGTTCACCATAGGGGGGAGCGTCTCTCTTATAGTCAAAATCGCCTATGTTTCCGAGAATAAAGCGAGCGGTGTTGCGTATTCTACGGTAAGCCTCGGCGATGCGATCCAGGATTTCCTGGGAAACGGCGAAGTCCGCTGAAAAATCCCGGGAGGCTACCCACCAGCGCAGAATGTCCGCGCCGCTCTTGTCGATTACCTCCAGGGGATCAACCACATTTCCGAGGGATTTAGACATCTTCCTACCTAACTCATCGACGGTGAACCCGTGAGTTAATACACCCCTGTAAGGGGCTTTGTTTTCGGCACCTACCGATACCAGAAGGGAGAGTTGAAACCAGCCCCTGTGCTGATCGCTTCCCTCCATGTACAAATCCGCCGGCCACTTCTGATCCTCCCTGATTTTCAAAACCGCAGCCTGGCTTGTGCCCGATTCGAACCAGACGTCCAGAATGTCATCGCCCTTCCTGAACTTGGTTCCACCACAGGACGCACACTTAACGCCTGGCGGCAATATGTCGGAGGCCTCCATGCTGAACCAGCTGTCGGAGCCCTGACGGCTAAAAAGATCCTCAACCACCTTTAGAGTCTCATCGGTTATTAGAGGTTCGTCGCACTCCAGGCAGTAGAATATAGGAAGCGGAACTCCCCACGACCGCTGGCGGGAAATGCACCAGTCGGGACGCTCGGAAACCATAGCGGTGATTCGCCTGTCGCTAATGGCTGGAAACCACGTAACCTCCTTAATTGCCTTTAACGCCCTCTTCCTCAAATCGTTTTTTTTCATGGAAACAAACCATTGGCTGGTTGCCCTGAAGATTACCGGGTTTTTGCAACGCCAGCAGTGAGGATAAGAGTGAATGATTTTCCCCTCGTGAAGAAGCAAACCCCGTTCCTTTAAATCCTTGATAATCAGGGGATTTGCCTCTCTGACGTGTTTTCCACCCCATTTTCCGGCCTCTTTGGTGAACATACCTTCGTCGTCTACGGGCATTGGCATGGGAAGATGCTCCTTCTGGCCGATGAGGTAGTCCTCCTGGCCATGGCCGGGAGCGATGTGCACACAACCGGTTCCCTGTTCGAGAGTGACATACTCGGCGGTAACAACCACCGAATCCCAGTCCATTAATGGGTGCTTCAAGCGAAGACCCTTCAGATCCTCTCCTTTAAACGTCTTGACCACGGTGTGCTTCTTCAGATTCGCTTCCTCGGAGACGACAGGAACGAGCCTTGATGCTATAATCAGAATCTCTCCCTCCCCGTCGGCGGTTAGGGTTTTTACCGCCGAGTACTGCTCGCCTGGATGAACCGCTACGGCCACGTTTGCCGGCAGCGTCCAGGGAGTGGTTGTCCAGATAACGATGGACTTTGGCTCCTTAAAATCGGCCAGAGGCTTGAACCCGCTCTTCAGAGGAAATCTTACATAAATCGACGGAGACTCCTCGTCGACATACTCGATCTCCGCCTCCGCCAGGGCGGTTCTGTCCGTATAACACCAATGGACCGGTTTTCGGCCCTGATAAATCAACCCGGCCGTGTAGAGCTGCCCAAAGGTTCTGACAACCGTAGCCTCGTAACCGTAATCGAGGGTGAGATAGGGTTTTTCAAAGTTTCCTCCGACCCCCAAACGCTGAAACTGCTCCGACTGACGTTTGACAAATTTGAGGGCGTAATCGCGGCATCTCTTTCGGAACTCAACCTTAGACATCTTCTGCCCGGAAAGAAGCTTCTCCACCTGATGCTCGATGGGCTGACCGTGGCAGTCCCATCCCGGCACGAAGGGAGCCCAGTTGCCCCGCATGGATTTGTATCTGACTACAAAATCCTTGAGAATTTTGTTCAGCGCGGTTCCCAGATGGATATCGCCATTGGCGTAGGGAGGCCCGTCATGAAGAATGAAAGGCTGCCTCTCAGAATCACGGATGGAAAGAGAATAGATGTCTTTTTCACGCCAGAACTTTAAGATAGCCGGCTCTCTCTTGGCCAGATCCGCTTTCATCGGGAAATCGGTTTTGGGAAGATTGAGTGTCTTCTTGTAATCCATGTTTTCCGCCATGTTCTCTTTTTAAAAACTGCCGAGGCAGGATGCCTCGGCTCCGCATTCAAACCAATTAGCGGACCTAAAGGTCCGCCTCTACATTTCTTAGAAGGCCCTCCTCTACGCTGTATGTAGAGGTCGACCTTTAGGTCGACTCTTCTCGACTCGCTTCACTCGCCCTGAGCCGAGGCAGGATGCCTCGGCTACCATAATATCATCATCTTATATTTTTCTGGTAGGGCGGGGCACCTTGCCCCGCCATCGAATTCTTAGGTGTCCTTCCAGAAACTTTCGTCCTCTTCGATCCCTATCTCCTCGTCGAACCCCACGTTCTTTTCGGTTTTTTCCTTTTTTTCCTTTTTTTCCTCACTCTTAGTCTTCTGCGCCTGTCTCCGGGCCGCCCTACCCCTTACTTTAGTGGGAACCTTTTTTTCTTCCTTCTCCTCCAACTTCTCTTCCGGCTTTCCTTCTTCTACTTCTTCTACTTCTTCTTCCTTTGGTATGGCCACCGTCTCTCCCAGGGTCGCTTCGGGAGCTACCTCCGCTTCCTCAGATATGGGTGCTTCATAAGCTACTTTTGCCTCTTCAGGCTCTACTTTCTCTTCTTCAAGCGAAACCGGCATCTCTTCTCTTGTCTCTTCTCTTGCGGCCACTCCAATCTCTTCCTCTTCTTCCTCGGGAAGAAGGAGCGATTTGATTTCCTTTCTCTCTCCTATGGGAGCGATCTCGTCCAGAAGCTTCGAATAAGACTGGAGCATCGATTTCAACTTGAATCTGAATTCGTCTTCAACCTGCTTAAAAGTGGCCAGAGTTCTCTTGAGTTCTCGGTGTTGATCGCGGGAGGTCTGCAGCAACTTCTGCGCCTTTATCTCAGCTTCCCTTAAGACACTCTCTGCCTCTCTTTGAGCGCCTCGCTTAACCTCCTCCGCCGTCTCCTGCGCGGCGAGCAACGCAGCCTGCATTCTCTCGCCAAGCGTTTCGTACTTCTTGCACTCTTCCCGAAGCCTCTCCACTTCCTCCTTCATATCCATGTTCTCTTTGAAAACAGTCTCGTAGGCCTCGGTTACGTCGTCAAGAAAGGTGTCCACTTCTTCTTCTTTGTAACCTCTAAAGGCGACGCCGAATTCTTTCTCCTGAATATCTCGGGGCGTGATTCTCATGATTCCCCTCCTTTAAAATAAACCCATCGACCGGATTACCCACCCAAAAATCTAATCAGCAGACTCCTTATTACTATGAGTGTAATTATAGCTATAAAGGGTGAAAAATCAATACCTACCCCGCCAAATGTTGCCACGGGGATGATCTTTCTGAAGAAAGTAAGAAAGGGCTCGGTTATATCAAACACGAAACGCACCACCGACCTCAAGAAGCCAATGTTTGCTATCTGTGGCAACCAGGATATGATCACCCTGATGATAATTAGCCAGTAATAAATCTGAAGGAGAGCATCGATAAAGCGTATCAGGAATAATCGCATTCTACCCCAGTTCTTTCGCCCTCTCAAGAGCTGCCTTAACAGCCTCGCGGACGATGGATTTGAAGTCGGACTTTTCAAAAACCTTCAGGGCGGCTACGGTCGTGCCTCCCGGAGAAGCGACCATGTCTATGAGCTTGGATGGAAGTTGACCAGTCTCTATCAGCATCCGGGCCGCCCCCAACATCGTCTCAGTCACAAGCTCCAGGGAAGTTTCAAGGGAGAGCCCGGCCACCTCCGCCGCTTCTGTCAGGGCTTCTACAAAAAGATAAAAATAGGCGGGGCCGCTCCCGCTGAGCGCTGTGATCAGGTTCTGAAACTTCTCTTCAACCACTACCACTTTACCCACTCCAGAAAAAATCTCCCTGGCTACCTTGATATCTCTCTCGCCGGCACGGCTGCCGGGACTTATGGCAGCCATGCCCGCTCCCACCAGAGCTGGCGAATTGGGCATAACCCTGATTACTGGAACTCCCTCGCCTAATCCATGCTCCAGAGTGGAGATGCTAACACCGGCAGCTATTGAGATCACTGTTTGAGCAGGGTTAACAGATTCCTTGATTTCGGCAAGAACGTCAGGTATTTGTTGAGGTTTGACCGCCAGGACAATGACGTCTGCCTCTTCAACAGCTTCAAGATTGGAGGAAAAAGTCTTGATTTTGTGCTCTTCCTTTAGCTCTCTCAGGCGCTTCCGATTTGCATCGCTGGCGCCGACCTGATCTGGTTTGTAACCAGAATTAATCAGGCCCTTTATCAGAGCCGCACCCATACGCCCGGCACCGATTAAAGCAACTCGCATAATTTCTCGACTCTCGCTCGAAACAGGTTAGAACTGGTTGAAGAGGCCTTTTTCCTGGAGACGGAGCTTCTCTTCGGCAGAGACCTCCACGTTGTGGGGGACGAGAAGAAATACCTTGTCCGCCGCCCGCTGCAAGCCTCCGTTTAGTCCGAAAGTCAAGCCGCTGGCGAAGTCGATCAACCGCTTGGCCAGCTCCTTGTCAACAAACTGGAGATTCATGATCACAGGTGTGTTTTGCTTGAACTTGTCCCCAATCTGCTTGGCATCGTTAAAGCCTTTTGGTTCGATGATGTGAACGCTCACTCTGGACATGGAGGACACAGCCCTGACAGCCGCGGTTGGCTCGTGCCTCATCTCCCGGGGGTGAAGCTTGCGAACATTCGGCTCTCCGCCACGATACACGCTCTGAGGCTCTTCCACCTCCTCGTACTCTTCAAACTCCTCATCCTCGACCAGGCCAAGATAGGTGAGGGTCTTGCGCCAGAGACTCATGGCAACTCACTCCTTCTTCTCTACGAGTCGTAGACTAAACAGGTTCATCTCTTTCCTGGAAAATGGCTCTGCCGATTCTCACCATATTGGATCCCTCCTCAATGGCAATCTCAAAGTCGTTTGTCATACCCATAGACAAATACCTGAGGGGTATATCTGTAAATTCGCTTCTTGCCTGATCAAATAGTCCCTTAAACTGAGCGAAAATGGGTCTTGCTTCCTGGGGATTATCAAAAAGAGGAGGCATTGTCATAAGACCTTCCACGTGCAGATTATCGAGTTTCCTAATTTCGTGAAGAAACTCAAACACGCTGTCGGGATCGAGCCCGAATTTCCCCTTCTCTTTAGCCACATTCACCTGCACCAGCACCCGTTGAATCTTGCCTATTCGGCCGGCTCTCTTATCTATCTCACTTGCCAGGGACAGACTGCTTAGCGAGTGAATCAAATCTATAAAGCCTATCAGCAGACGAACCTTGTTGGTCTGAAGATGGCCCACAAAGTGCCACGAGAACTTTTTGCCGTTGATCTCCGTACCCAGTTGCTGAAATTTCTTGAGTGCCTCCTGAGCCCTGTTTTCACCAATGTTTTCGACCCCCGATTGCACTGCCTCTTCGATAAACGAAACAGGAACGTTCTTGGTTACGGCTACGAGCTCAATTTCCTCCGGATCACGTCCTACCCGCTCTGCCGCCTCCCTGATCCTCCTCCGCACATCCTCCAGATTTTCTGCTACACCCATATCGTATACTAAAATATTTGTTGCGGGAGCGAGGGTATTTCAAAAAGCGAAAATCGCGAAACTGACCTGAGACTTTGCCTGTCATTCTGAGCGAAGCGAAGAATCTCCCCCGCGAACAGGTGCTGATAGATCCTTCGTCGGCCTGGTGGCCTCCTCAGGATGACAGTCTTGGCGAAGCGAGTTCCGCAGCGACCTGTGAAAAGTACGGAGCAAAGGCCAGGTCGGTGAGCTAGCTTTTTGAAATACCCGAGCCACCCGCAACTCATATTTAGTCAAGCTCCTCCATCTCGCCAGTAACCAAGTATATCACCTGCTCACCAATGTCTACAGCATGATCAGCCAGTCTTTCTATATTGCGGCTGGCTAGAATCATGGCAGTCGACCAATCGACATCGCAGGACTCATCGCGCACGCAACGAGTAAGCTCCCTCAAGAGGCGCTTAAAAGCCTCATCAATGGAGTTGTCCATTTCTGCCAGGCTGTGGGCCAGATTGACATCCCGCTCCTTAAAGACCTTCACACTATTGGCCACTACATCCTGCGTGCTTGAGGCCATCTCTTTGATGACATCGAGAATCAGCTTGGACTCCGTACCCTTGTCGAGGCGACGCGTCACCTTGGCGATGTTAAATGCATAATCACCGATTCTCTCCAGATGGATGACGATTTTTAGGATAGAACTTATCAGGCGAAGATCTCGGGCTACCGGCTGCTGGCGAGCAAGCATGCGCAGACTACGCTCCTCGATAGCCATGTTCATCTCGTCGATGATGTCGTCCTCCCTGACAACCTCGTCGGCAAGGGCTCTATCCTTATTGAGAAGAGCCTCGAGGGATTTGCGCACCGCAACCTCGACCCTCTCGCCCATCTTCACGACATCGTCCTGAAGTTCCTTCAATTCCTCGTGAAAAGTCTTCCTTGGCATTTAGCCGAATCTCCCTGTTATGTAGTTTTCTGTTCGCTTGTCCGACGGATTGGTGAATATCACATCGGTCACGTCATATTCTATCAGTTTGGCTGGACGATTGGTATCCTCGGCAAGGAAAAAGGCGGTGTAGTCGGAAACCCGGGCCGCTTGCATCATGTTGTGGGTAACAATGACAATGGTCAAGGTCTCCTTGAGCTTATCCATCAAATCCTCAATCTTTTGTGTAGATGTAGGATCGATGGCCGAACAGGGCTCGTCCATCAAAAGAACCTCCGGATTCACCGCCAGGACGCGGGCGATGCAAAGTCTCTGTTGTTGGCCACCGGAGAGTTCAGTGCCGGGAGAAGCAAGCTTGTCTTTCACCTCTTTCCAGAGGGCCGCCTTGACTAGACTCTCTTCGATAATCTCGTCCAGCTTCTTTTTACTATTAACGCCGTGGATGCGAGGACCATAGGCCACATTCTCGTAAACAGAGAGCGGAAAGGGGTTGGGGTACTGAAAGATCATGCCGACCCGACGCCGCAAATCGACAACATCGACTCCGGGTTGGTAAATATCTTCGTTGTCCAGAAGAACCTTTCCTTCGACCTTCGCCCCCTCAATCAGATCATTCATGCGGTTTAAACAGCGAAGAAAGGTGGACTTTCCACAACCCGAGGGCCCGATAAAAGCAGTGATCTGGTTACGCTTGATTCCAACGATTATATCCTCCAGCGCCTTGAAATTCCCATAATAAAAATCCAAATCATGAATGTCGATCTTGTTCTCTGAATTTAGCATATCACTATCTCACTCTACTAAATATCTTACGAGCTCCCATGTTAAAAAGCAAAATTATGACCATCAGAAGAAGGGCAGTCCCGTAGG
The DNA here is from genome assembly GCA_049302895.1 of Actinomycetota bacterium. Classification (GTDB taxonomy): domain Bacteria; phylum Actinomycetota; class JAHEXW01; order JAHEXW01; family JBAQMN01; genus JBAQMN01. The sequence goes on from JBAQMN010000072.1 coordinate 9,928, forward strand.
CCGTTTTCATCGAAATCCCCTCCGTTGCCAGCAGAAAAAGGTGATTGGTCATCGTCCGACCCGGCTCTGTGGGAAAGATCGGGAGATTTATGGCCAGTCCAGCCGTGAACATAACTGCCGCTGTTTCTCCAAAAACCCTGCCCACCCCCAGTACGATGCCCGTCAAAATCCGGGGCATCGCCGGCGGAAGCACCACTCTCCTGACCGTTTGCCACTTTGTCGCCCCGAGGCCAAAACTTCCCTGTCTCCAGGCCTGCGGCACAGCCTTCAGTGCCTCCTCCGTCGTTCCCATGAGAATCGGTAGAAGCATGAAAGTCACGGTGAGAGCTGCAGAAAGCATCGACCAGCCGAGACCTAATATGTAAACGAATAGCGACAGGCCAAAAAGACCCAGAACAATGGAGGGCACCCCAGCCAGAGCGTCGGCGCCGAAACGGATGATCCTTGTTATACGGCTTTCTTTGGTGTATTCGGAAAGATAAATGGCCGCTCCCACCGCGATCGGGGTTCCAATCAAAATCGACAAAACGGTGACATAGATCGTGGCTATGATTGTCGGAAAAATTCCTCCAGCTTGAGTTATTCCTCGCGGCGAGGTGAAAATGAATCTGACACCGGCGGCCGGGTTGGGGCCAAAAGCGGGCAGACCTCTCACAACGATATATCCGATAAGAATAACCAAAATTAAAATAGTAAACAGAGCGCTGAGCCAGAGCATTGTTATGGCTATCTGGTTGTAAAGACGTTTTCTATCCACACCCTCACCTCGATATCAATCTGATTAGTGCCACAAAGGAAAAGGAAATCAGGAAGAGCACAATACCCATGGCAAACAGAGCGGCCTGGTGGCTTCCCGACGCATACGACATGTCTAAGGCAATGATGCTCGTCAGAGCGCCCACCGGGTCGGTCAGAGTCCTCGGAATGATCGGTGCGTTGCCCAGAATCATAAGCACGGCCATGGTCTCGCCGATCGCCCTTCCCATTCCCAAAACTACGGCGCTTATTAGTCCAGGGCGCGCGGCAGGCAGAACGACCCGCCAGATGGTTTGCCACTGGGTTGCTCCCATGGCCAGAGAGCCCTCTCGGTATCCCCGGGGCACAGCCGAAATGGCGTCTTCCGAGATGGCTGCGATGGTGGGAAGGATCATTATAGCCAGAACCAACCACCCCGTAAGGAGACCAAAACCAGAGCCTCCGAACAGAAGTCTGGCCAGAGGAACCAAAACCACCACGCCGAAAAACCCGTAAACAACCGAAGGAATTCCAGCCAGGAGCTCGACCGCCGGGCGGACAATCGCCTTTACCCGAGGGGCGGCTATCTCAGACAGAAATATAGCAGTGGTGATGGCCAAGGGTGCGCCCAGAATAAG
>JBAQMN010000073.1:0-8342 GCA_049302895.1 Actinomycetota bacterium
GGAAGAGGTTGCGAGGGGTGAAGAGATTTGTTACCTCGAGGATAAAGAGGACGGTAGGGGACCTGCCCTATGGGTTTTGGCGCTGCTTGCAACACAACCCCCCCCTCAAAGCTTCTCAGCTGCACGGAGTTTGGCGCTTTCTGACCGAGGATTCACGGCTATCTCCTCTGATGACGGCCTGACAGGCCTCTTTGTCAGAATCATCAGCCGAGCACCGAACTCCGGCAGCGATTCTTCTTTAAAAATTCTTTTAACGATTCGATCCTCTAACGAGTGATAGGAAATCGTCGTGATGCGACCCTTCATTTTTAAGCTCCCTATGGCTTCTCTCAAAGCAATCTCCAGCGACTTAAGCTCATCGTTCACTTCGATTCGAATAGCCTGGAAGGTTCTCCTGGCTGGATGCCCTCCCCTTCTTCTCGCCGCGGCAGGTATGGCCGCTTTGATCACATCCACCAGCTCAAGCGTGGTCTTGATAGGCTTTCTCCTCCTTGTCTCGACAATGAAAGAAGCAATCCGATCGCCCCATCTTTCTTCTCCGTACCTTTTAATAACCTGAGCCAGCTCACTTCTGGAATACGTGTTGACCACTTTCTCGGCCGTAAGGGGGCCCTCCTGATTCATCCGCATATCCAGTGGGCCCTCCACGTTATAACTAAAACCCCGTTTTGCATCATCCAGTTGGAGGGAGGAGACCCCTGAGTCAAACAAAACACCATCGACTTCGCGAAATCCTAAGGAAAGGAGGGTTTGCCGAATTTCTTTGAAGTCTGCCTTGACAAGTACAAGCTGAGATCTGTAGGAAGCCAATCTTTTTTCCGCTTCGAGTAGCGCCGTTCCATCTTTGTCTATACCGATAAGCTTCCCGGACGAACCTATCATCTTCAAGATTGACTCTGCGTGGCCTCCTCCCCCAACAGTAGCATCCACAATTACGTCTCCAGGCTTACAGTTCAGGTAGAAGAGAACCTCCTTGACCATAACAGGGACGTGACGATATTCCATTTTCAAGCTCCGACTTATATGCCAAGATCCGTTAGTTTTTCAGCGATGTCTGTGTATGCTTTGTCTGTTTCCTTTTGATATCTGTTCCATCTAACCTTGTCCCATATCTCAATGCGGGCCGAAACCCCGATAACCACAACGTCTTTGGTTAGATGAGCGAAATCCCTGAGATTTTGAGGAATAAAAACCCTTCCTAACCTGTCTAATTTGCTGCCGATTGCGCCGGCGAAGAACGATCGAGCGAAGGCACGTGCATCTTTTCTCGTCGTCGGAAGTCCTCGCACATTCTCCTCCATCTTCTGCCATTCACTCTGTGGATAAACAAACAGGCACTCTTCTAACCCTTTGGTCACAACCAGTCCCTCTTTCAAAGCCGCTCTAAACTTGGACGGGAGGATTACTCGCCCTTTAGGATCCACCGAGTGTTGGAATTCTCCTAAAAACATAATCCTCCCGTCCTTATCCCAGAAACCACTTCGCTCCACAAATTAACACAGCGATCCACAACTTGTCAAGTCTTTTATCGGATTTTTTTTAAAAAACTTTAAAAAGAAACGGGCGGACAGAGACGTCCGCCCCTACGGGGTAGGGCGCACCTCCGTGTTGGCCTGTGAGTTTCAACGCTGTAGGGGCCGACCTCTGTGTCGGCCCGTTTTTCTTTTGGAAGATTAGGGACGGGGTTGGCGGAGGTATCTGAGGCTGAAAAGGAAGATGAGAATGCCCAGGGCGAACAGTGCGTAGGCTTCCCTAACAAAATGATACAAATACAGGGCGACCGAGCCGCCGATCATGGATGCCGCGAAAACATTAAGGCTTAAGGTCCGGCGAGACCGAGCCGCTCGTGCCGCCTCCTCGGCGGCGCGAGGCGACACGTTGCTAACCCTCAGTTCACCTCGTTCAATCCTGGTCAAAACCCTCTCCAGCCTTCGCGGAAGTGAGAGCAAGATCCTACCTGTCTCTCTCGCCTCCTTAAGCAGCATACTCGGCAGATCCCGGCGTGCTTCCGCAGTCAGCCGCTGGATGAAAGGACGAGCCTCCTCGATAATGTCAAAAGATGGATCGAGCCCGGCGATCAGACCCACCATGGTGGCGAAGGCTTTACCCAGATAGGCAAAGTGAACCGGCACGTTGAAGGGATTCTCGCGCATGATGGTGCGGATATCCTCCTGGATTTCATCCAGGCTTTCGAACGTAATCTCCCTGGTGGTGGTGACGCCGGTGTAGCGCTCAAACATCCACTCGATAGCGTTCCTTATCGGCGCCATGCTCACTCCTCGCCTTATGAAACCCAGAGCCAAAGCAGCCTCTATGATGGCATCGGTATCACGACGAGTGACGGCAAGAAGTATATCGATAAAACGCTCTCTCATCTCCGGTGTGATCTCGCCGACCATTCCAAAGTCGACAAAGGTTATCTCGGGACCGGTTGGCCCAGACACAACAAAGAGATTTCCCGGATGGGGGTCAGCATGAAAGAAACCGTGGTCAAGAAACTGTTTGACATATATTTCAACCAGAGTCATCGACAATTGGTGACGATCTATGCCAGCCTTATCCAGGGCCTCGTAGTCGTTGATCTTGATGCCTCCCACGTACTCCAGGGTGACGATCCGATCAGTAGTGTAATCCCAGTAGACCTTGGGGGTGTAAACCGAGGGGTCGCCTTCGAAGTTTTTCCTGAAGCGATCGGCATGGAATCCCTCCCGGTAAAAATCAAGCTCCTCGCCCAGGGTGCGAGCGAACTCTTCAACCAGACCCCAGACGTCAACACGCCGGCCGATGCGGCTGAAGCGGCGAACGCCCTCCATGAAATAGGCAAAAGTGGCCAGATCGATGTTGATAAGCCCTTCTATGCCCGGTCTCTGAACCTTTACCGCCACCTTCTCTCCCGTGGGAAGAACCGCCTCGTGAACCTGGGCAAGAGAAGCGGCTGCTCTTGGCACGGGGTTAAAGATAGGAAAAACCTTCTCCAAGGGACGCTTGAACTCCTCCTCGATTCTCTCTTTTATAAGAGACGGTTCAACAGGCGGGACCTCGTCCTGAAGTTTGGCCAGTTCCACGATGTAGGGTTCGGGCATCACGTCAACTCGGGACCCGATGAACTGCCCTAACTTTATCAAGACTCCGCCCAACTCCATGGCGGTTTCCCGGAGTTGAGCCGCACGACGCTGGTGGCGGTGGGCCATTCTCCTCTCGGCTTCCTTAAGACCCACTCTTCGCGTGAGGCGTGCTTCACGCCAGAAATCCCAGGTTATGCCTAAAAAAATGCGGGCAAAAGAACGAATCCTCTGCCCGCGGCTTATTGGTTTTTTCACACCGTTGCCTACTTTGTCTCGGCTAACTTGTCGATCTTCTCAGACAAGTCGGACACAATCTTCTTGAGCTCCCCAAGTTCATCCTTAGTGGCTATGTTGGCCTCTTTAACAGCCTCCTGGACATGCTCCTTGACCTTTGCTCGGATCTGTTCTCTTACCTTCTCACGCTCAGTTCTTCTCTCCTCCAGTCGCTCACGGGCGCGCTCTTCAGACTCCTTAAGCCTGGTGCGAAACTCTTCCATCCTCTTCTTGCGTTTCTCGGCAAAATCCGCCGACAACTCTTCCATCCTCTCTGCTGCGTCGTAAGCATAGAGAAAAACATCTTTCCAACTGGCCATTTCAATCGCCTCCCTATTTCACTCCCTTGTATCGTTCCTAAAAGTTCCTACCAAAAGTATAACACCGCTAAAATTGCTTAACAACCTGAGCTGGTGATTCAATTCCCGGAAACTGTCATTGCGAGAGCGGCAACCCCAATGTGTCATTGCGAGCCGTCTTACATCAGCCTCGCAATGACGATGTTGTTCCTCCCACATGCTAAAATGTAAGAGCAATGTCCAGAGTGTTATGGCAGCCGGCGCCAGCAAAAATAATCGAGGAGATGCTCAAAATAGCCGGGGTGAAACCCGGAGAGCTCGTTATTGACCTGGGTTCCGGCGACAGCCGAATCCCCATCATCGCAGCAAGAAAGTTCCAGGCCAGAGCTATCGGCATCGAAATCAACCCTTTGCTCTTTTTCTACTCCCGAATACGGGTGCGATTGGCCGGTTTAGATGACAGAGTCAAAATAGTCCGGGGAAACTTCTATAAGGCGGATGTTTCAGAAGCAGATGTGGTAACCTTTTTTCTGAACCAGACAGCCAACGAAAGGTTGAGTCCAAAATTAAAAAGAGAGCTCAAGTCCGGAGCGAGAATCATTTCTTATTACTGGACGCTTCCGGACTGGCCTCTTATCAAGTCCGACCCTCTGCTGGAGATTTACCTTTATGAAAAGAAATAGTAAAACGCTCCTCCCCCTTGAGGGGGAGGAATTAGGAGGGGGTGATCATCGAAGCACACCCTCCCCTAACCCCTCCCCTCAAGGGAGGGGAAACTGCGCATGATATTAGTGAATTGGTTGAAAAAGAAGGGGAAGTGGATCTGTAAGCCAGGTTCTGTACCCCGCCGAAGTTCGGCGGGGTGGTGACCATCTATCTAGTCCCGATGTTGCCATCGGGCTCAAGCGACCTACCCGAGAGCAAAGCGGGCCACCTTTTGCCCCGCCATAGGCGGGGCGCTCTCCTATTAGGTCTTGCTCCAGACGGGGTTTACCCCATCCACCAGTCACCTGGCGGATGCGTGCGCTCTTACCGCACGATTTCACCCTTACCCCGCCGAAGTTCGGCGGGGCGGTGTGTTTCTGTGGCACTTTCCTTAAGGTTACCCTCAGTCGCCGTTAGCGACCGTCCTGCCCTGTGGAGCCTGGACTTTCCTCCCCGCCGAAGTTTGGCGGGGTAATCACCCGATCCACTTCCCAAATTTAGTTTATCAAACCCAAATCACCTCGTCAACGCCCCCAAAGGGGTCAGACCCCTAAGGGTTATTCTACCTGCGGTTATCAAAAGTTTTTAATAAATTTTAGATATATCTTTAAATTCTTAACAAAAGTCGTTATCTTATAAAGAAAAGGTGGTGATTGGCTTGCCTAGAAAACTACGAGTCGACATTGGTGGTTATATCTACCATCTGACAGCCAGAGGAAATAATAAAGAACAAATATTCTACAGAAAAGACGACTACGAAATCTATCTGGATAGCATAAAAAGAGCAAAAGAGAGGATTCCCTTCACTTTATTTACGTACGTGTTAATGCCTAACCACATTCATCTACTCCTTGAGCCCCAAAAAGATGGCGATATCGGAAGAATTATGCAAATAGTTCAAACACGTTATGCGGTGCATTTTAATTTGAGACATCAAAGATGCGGGCACACATTCCAAGGACGCTTCCATAGTGTCCTTGTCGAAGAAGAACCCCATCTCCTTGAATTAAGTCGCTACATTCATCTTAACCCTCTTAGAGCAGGTCTAGTTCAAAATTGCATCGATTATCCATATTCAAGTTATAAAGTTTATCTTAAAGGAAATGGTAATAACTTAATTAACATAGAGGAAATTCTCTCTCATTTTGGAAAGCGAAGAGCTACTCAAATATCCAGATTTCGAAAATTTGTTGAGGAGGATCGTAAACGTAATATTTATAACCCATTTCTCCACGTGAAGGAAAATGTGTTTCTTGGTAGTGATGAATTTAAGAACAAGATTGTAAATTCGCACCTCAGAAGCCCTTGAGGGGTCAGACCCCTCTGCGTGAAAGTTAGTTGAAGGAGGTGGAGACGGTCATGACGTCGCTGAAGAGATCGGCAGGGATACCCGACGCCGAGTGCATCTGAAGCTCGTAGACGACTCGTCCCTTCGCCCAGGCCAGCGTGGCATACGTAGTGCCGTCAGTTCCAAAGTAGGCGGCATAACCGTTTACAGTCACATTCTGAGCATCCTTTGCAAAGACGACCCTGTTTACACGGTTAATAAAGTTCTCCGCGTCGCTCTGATTTGCCAGGAGGTGAACCGAGACGAGCAGAGCGAGAATCTTTGAGGTGTCCTTCGGATAGTATGGGCGAATCGCATCAGTCCCGCTCTTCGATATGCTACCGGCTTTATAGTCTGGTATCGAATCTGGGAGTAGAGAGGCCAGATCAAAATCAGAAGGTGGTGGAGGAACAGGCGAGTCTGGGCTGTTAGGGGGTGTACCTGCCGGCGGGCTAGGATTGTTAGGAGTATTCGGACTGCCTGGAACTCCAGCAGTAGGCGAACCCGGCCAGGCCGGCACGCCACTAGCTTCGTCAATCCTTCCTATCTGCGTATTTATATCCTTAAATCTTGGATCCGCCCGCTTTATACTATCAAAGATCTGCTTTGCCTTAGCCAGATCGCCCTTTCTGAGAGCCAAAGCAGCCTCTTCATACATGGCTTCTAACTTCTTGTGTTTGACGCAGGCACCTTTAAAAATCTTGACGTTGTATCTGTCCGCATTCCATCGGAGAACGATGATCTTCTTGGTGTTGTCTTTGATCGTCATACCATCGTATTTGCAGATCGTTCTCTCCCCGGTTGGAACCCGCGTAAAAGTAGCCAGCGCCAGAGCAGGAACCGCCAGAACAATAATTGCTCCAACTATCCAGGGTAGATACTTACGATCAACTGAAAACATCTTGCTTTCCTAAAACCGCCTTTCAGTCAAGAGATATTGTTGCTTACGAATTTCTTATCAATGGGAGGAAATCCCTGGGACTTCCCCTTCTCGATCAGAGAAGCCGCCATTTCTAGTCCCTTCACAATATTGCCGCTAGAACGGGATACCAGCTCAGCCACACCATCTGCAGTAAACGGCTGGAGTTCCTTCCCCTCGTGAGCCGCATCAGCTTGAAGAAAAGAGACCAGCACATTCTCCCCCACCTCTGGTGTATTTAGGGTTGAGATATCGGTACCAATCAAAGAAAGATCCAGGGAAATTTTCTCGTATCCTCTGGAGAAACTCTCGTCAAAGGCCTTATAGGCATCAGCGTCGGTGATGAAAAGAAAAACAATCTGTCCTCCGCTTAAGAACTTCAACTGTGTTGCATCTCCCAAAAAGGAAGCTTTCTCCTGCTTTGGAACAAATGGCCACATGTCCAATTGGTCAACGAAGAGTACAGTTTTGTGATAGAAGAACGAGATTAGATGAAGAAGACTTGGAATGGCCTCTCCATAGTTTGCTATCATCGTCAGCTTCGAGCGGCCATTTTCAAATCCTTCCCTTAGACCGATAAAAATTGCCTCCTGGATAGCAGTCGTAAAGCCACTCCCTTCCGCCTGCGACCTGGTTTCGATGAAGTTAATAAGCATATCCTTCCTGGGATCGGCAGGGGCTTCTTCTGGTTCCGAGGCTGAAGCCTCGGCTACGGGTGGTTCTTCGTCCGAGACTGAAGTCTCGGCTACGGGTGGTTCTTCGTCCGAGACTGAAGTCTCGGCTACGGGTGGTTCTTCCTCCGAGACTGAAGTCTCGGCTACAGGTGGTGGCTCCTCCTTCGATTCTTCCTCCGAGACTGAAGTCTCGGCTACGGGTGCTAGCTCCTCCTCAGGTTTCGGCGGAAACAGTATCACGTCCAGAACCTCACCTTTGGTTTCGTCCATTTCTTTCAAGAACCCAGGTACGCCCAGGTCGGGAAGGATCTGTTTGTCCTCTCCCCTTTCTACCAGCCCCTTCAACTCCTGGTAGGCAAAGGAGTAGACACAGTTTCTGAAATAATCAGGAAGCAATCGATCGACCATCAGCGAATAGACATTAGAGAAGAACTTCCCGAAGATCTGAGGAAAAGGAATATAGACCGGGAAAAGGCGGGGATTTTCTGAGATAACGAAATCGCGAAAGATCCCGCTCTGCACCATAATATTAAACATGCCACCGACGGTTTGATCTTTGACGAGCCAAAAGCCTTTTGGGTTCTCCTCGAAGGCCTCTCCCTTAATTGGCGACGAGACCTTTTCAGCCTCCCTGGCACAGAGCATCCGCCTGAAGCGAGTGAGGTCGTCTTCCCCTTCAAGATTGACCAGGCTCTCGTCCGGCTTAAGAGGGTTCCGTGACAAGAAATATCCTTTGTAATTTTCCGCTCTGAAAAGTTCAGGTTTCTCGAAAAAAGATTTCACTTTGCCTCCTACAGAGTCGACCTAAAGGTCGACCTCTACACTTGCTTTGTCGACCTAAAGGTCGACCTCTACGAAAACCTCACGTAACATTGTAGAGGCGGACCTTCAGGTCCGCTTCCCTATTAAAATTGGTAGCCGTGTCTATGGCAGTTGGTACACTTCTGAGTGAGATCGCTCTTCAAATAGGTTCCCACGTGGCAGGCTTCACAAAACGTTTTCTGGCCGGCCGCTATTTTCATATCAAAACCAGTCGTCGTCACCGCTCCCACCGTGATCGAATCAACAATCATCCAGGGC
>JBAQMN010000074.1:0-4850 GCA_049302895.1 Actinomycetota bacterium
ATCGGCGGGAGAGTGTCCACCACGCCCGGCGGAGGTGGTGGCGGATGTGTGGGTGGAGGTGACACTCCGGGAGGTGGTGGCGGCGCGGGATATCCAGGTGGTGTTGGAGGTACCGGAGGAAAAGGAAGATATGGAGGTTGGGGTTGTGTTCCCGGCGATGGCACAGTTGGGGATGGCGATGTGGTAGGACCAGGTGATACATTGCCTATTGTTCCTGGGCTAGTTGTTGTTGAAGGTGTGGTTCTGGCAACTGATGTACCGGGCGCCTGTGCTGCCGACCCGGCTGCTGGGGTCCTCTGGCTTTCAGCGGCGGGTGCTCTAGCCACGCCCTTTTTGCGTCCGAACAGATCCTGATCCGCCTCCATATTCCACCTGTACCAGCTATCCTTATCCCTTGAAGTCATCTTTTTGACCAGGTCTAGACTAACTGCTGTGCCCGGGGAAACGATGATTTTTTCGCCGCTGGTTAAGGAAACTCTTTTCCCTCCAGCCCTAATCTCCACCACTCCATTAAAAACATAGAAAATAGATTTTCCGGATTTTTCGACGTCCACACGAAAAACGGTGCCGCGGACCGAGGCAACGGCCGCCGGTGTCTCCACCTCAAAACGTGATTCGTTTCTTGCCAGCTTCTCAACCCGCTGCCAGCTCTTACCGAACACCTGCTTAAGGGTGATTCTGGTTGCCCGTGTCCTGTCTTTCAGCTGACCGGTTTCTTTTAGTGAAATCTCGGAGTTCGGGCTTAGCCTGGTAATGCTCTTCTCAAAATAGGTGACAGTGGCCAGTCCGGAAGTCAGGGTTCTTACAGAGTCTCCGACCCCGAGAGCTGCTCCATTGCGTGCCCTGAGCCAGCCGATTCTTTCATTCTGGCGAACTCTAACCTCGCCTTTAACAATGCGAAGCTTGGCTGAGATTTGAGCAATAGCCGGGGTAGTAAAGTAAGAATAGAGGAAAATTACCGAGAGAGAAGAGACTATTAGAAGAGCGATTACGATCGCCGTGAACTTGCCTTTCGTGATTTTCACACTGGTCCCCTAAAACCGTTTGAATTGTAATAATAATTACAATTTATGCTAATTTTAGCAGAAATCTGGGTATAAAATCAAGCGAGCAGGTTGGTTTGGCCGATTCTCTCGATTGCATCACGAAGCACTTCTACCGGTTTGACCAGTGCGATTCTTACGTAACCCTCGCCGTAATCGCCAAAGGCATTGCCGGGAATGACCAGAACTCCAGCTTCTTTAAGAAGCTCAATGGCAAAATCCCGTGAGCTCCTTTTTCCAGGAACCGGCGCCCAGAGAAACATGGTTGCTTTGGATTTCTCCATCTCCCATCCCAATCTTCCAATGCCCTCTACAAAGACCCTCATTCTCTCTTCATAATTCTCAATGTTTCTCTGGATGACATCCTGAGGACCCAGAAGAGCGGCCACGCCGGCGTACTGGATTGCCTTGAATACCCCGTAGTCAAGATTGGTCTTGAGTCTGGCCAATATCCCAATCACATCCGGATTGCCCACCGCAAAGCCCAGACGGCACCCGGCGATGTTGTAGGTCTTGGAAACGGAGTGAAATTCGACTGCAATATCTTTGGCCCCCGGGACCTGGAGAATGCTGGGGGGTTTGAATCCTCCAAAAGTGAGTTCTGAGTATGCCGCGTCGTGGCAGAGGAGTATGTCGTGGGTTCGGGCAAAGTCAACGGCTTTTTCACAAAAAGGGTAATCGGCGACGGCAGTAATCGGGTTGTTTGGATAGTTCAGAATGATTATCTTCGCCTGATTGGCTATATCTTCGGGGATTGCTTCGAAATCGGGCAAGAAGTTATTCTTCGCCAAGAGGGGCATAGTGTGAATTTTGGCCTCGGCGAGCAAAGCGCTGACTTTATAAACGGGATAATGAGGATCGGGAACGAGTGCCACATCTCCGGGGTTAAGGAGAGCCAGACAGATATGGGCCAAGCCGTCGTGGGAGCCCATCAGCGTCAAAACCTCACTCTCAGGATTAAGGTCGACCTTGAAACGTCTCTTATACCATACAGAAACCGCCTCTCTCAGCTCTGGCAATCCTTCCGAGGTTGCGTAGTCGTAGTTTTCGCGGATGTCGAGTTCCTTCTTCAGTCTTTCAACAACGTGGGCCGGGGGCGGTTGATCAGGGCTTCCAATACCCAAATTTATAACGGAGACACCCTTGGCTTCAAGCTCCGCCTTTATAGCATTCATCTCGGCGAAAATGGCCGATTTGATTGGTTCAATACGTCGCGCTTCCTTCATCGCACCCTCCCCAAACCCCTCCCTTTAAGGGAGGGGAACGCTCAGTTTCTTATTAAGGTGGTGGAGCAGGTGGTGCCGGTGCCATTGGTGTCGCCCCCGGCGGTGGTGGTGCGCCGGGAGGAAGTGCTGGTCCGGTTCCCTTGAGCATCACACGATTCTTTGGCTCATAGTGGCTGAAGAATTTGTCCTGTAAGATCACCTTGCCGCCACGCTTGACCGTACGATAGACAGTGATTTCGCGCCCTTCCATCCCGTATCCCATGTCACCCTCTTTTTCGAATCCCGTCGGAAGAGTTGGATCATCCTTATAAGTAATTCCGAAAGGAACAATATTTACGAAACCCGTATCGTTGTAGCTGACCTCGGTTCCCATATTGGTGCTGTAGAAGGAGATGGTCACCGAGCTATCCGTGTGGGCGGTCTTTATAAGAATATAATGCGGCGTATCGTTTTTGAAGCGAAAATCCATTCCTCCATCATAGTATATGCTCGCATCGCGGCCAGCCGGATAGTGAGCGATATAAAAATCATGAGGCCAACGCTCGACCACAGGATATCCCCCAAAGAAGACGGTGTTAAAGAAGGCGCTGGAGACATTGCACACACCACCACCCACATCCGGGCTGAGCTGGCCGTTAACAATGACCGGGGCTTCCAAATATCCCTTGGCGGGGGTGCGGGGTCCTGTTGCCTTGTTTAGCGAGAAAACCTCTCCGGGCGCAACAATCTTTCCGTCCAGTTCGTCGGCCATCAGTCCGATGTTTCGGGAGCGATTCGGTGTATAATCGAAATATTCCGTGTGGGTCGAGACCCGCTCTTTGATCCCCATAGCCTGCGCTTTTTCCGTGGTTCTCTCCGGCAGAGCAGCCTTCAGCTTGATAACTCCGCGACGAGGGGCCTTCGAGTTAACCAGGCGCGTTACCTCGTGGTGCAAGGCGTCGATGTCGATGGCAGTGCCGTTCTGACTGGGAATTATTGTCACTACTCCACCAGCCGCTTCAAACTGTGCATCCACAGGTTTTATTTCCACTGTTTCTCTCATCGGTGCGAAGTAGCGATCGATCTTCTCGCGAGAGAGAACGGCCACCAGGCGGGCTCTTCTTCCCTTCTTAATTTTGTTGAAATCAATTAGAGTACCGATTTTTACCTGAGGAATTTCAAAAGTCTTGCCATTTGGGTCGTTTTTTTCACTCTTATCACTTAGGGTGAGAGTAATGGGAGCGCTTATCATTTTGATGACACTTTTTCTTGCTGCCAGAGCATCCGCGTCTCTGATGTCAACGGGAATGATCTTGTTAGGCACGCTTAGCGTTCTGTCGCCGAAATCGGCTAATCTCTTCTTGATTAAAGAGGCGAGGAGACTCGTCCTAACTCGCCGACCCGGCTTCGCCTTTACGAGATTTACCTCTCTCCCCTCTATCTCCAGACGGGCATCCTGCGGAGGTCGATTCGTCTCCTGGACTATTCTTTTCACAAAACTGTCAAGGAAATCAACCTTGATTTGAGACTCTACATATACTGTTTCCGGTGAGATCCAGAGGCTTAGCCGCTTTTTAAGCTGCGTTATTAGTCCCCCCGTACGCCCCTTTTGATAGGCTTCTTCCAAAGCCTTAGAAAGATCAGCGGAAGCCTTAAGATCAGCCGGTTCTACAGTCCACTGAGTCTCACCGTTCTTGAGTATTAGGGCTTGGCTCAAAGCTGTCTTAATCTTAGGTTCAAGTTTAGCTTTAGCCTGTGCTTTGTTCAGGTGCGAGATGGACACACCATACATTCTTACTCCCTGATGAATCCGGCCGACATGGGCGGCCTTGTCTGCCAGAACAAAGCTACCGAGGAAAACCAGAACAATAACCATTCCCACAAAAACGGAAAACAGCAATCTCTTGACGTACTTAAGCATTTTTAAACCAGAACCTCCGCAGGGTTAAGCCTCAAGAAGTTTCAGTGTGGCATTCTTAAGCTCTTCCAAATCTTTCTTTGTGTGAGTTTCGAGATAACATCTGATGAGGGGTTCCGTTCCCGAAGGCCGCATAAGAAGCCAATTTTCCTCCTCGAGTAGAAACTTCACTCCATCCTTGATTATAACATCCCGCACCCGTAATCCTCCGATCGATGCCGGAGGATGCGCTCTAAAGTTTGAGAGGAGTGCTTCCATCTTTTCTCTGGGAAAAGGGATATCCAGGCGAAGATTCTCAAAGCTACCGTATTTCTCTCGGACATCCTTGAGAATTTGAGAGAGCTTTTTCTTGCTCGTGGCGACCATCTCACACACAAGCAGATTGGCCAGGATTCCATCCTTCTCCGGAATGTACCCGCCGATGGACAGGCCTCCACTCTCTTCTCCCCCGATTATCACGTCTCTTTCAAGCATTAACTGTCCAATATACTTGAAACCCACCGGAGTTTCAACCAATTCAAGATCATAATCCTTAGCAATAGCATCGATCAGGTGTGTAGTGGCCACTGTCCTCACCACCAGCCCTCTCCGCCCCTTATTCTCAACCAGATGGATTAGAAGAAGAGAGATGGCTTGATTGGCAGAGACGAAAGCGCCGTCATCGGCAATTACTCCGATTCTGTC
>JBAQMN010000075.1:0-3482 GCA_049302895.1 Actinomycetota bacterium
CATAGATCCTATTCGTCGAAGGATCAACGGCCACTCCCAAGGGTTGCCTTAAAGCCAGATTGCCAGGGCCCCCAGTTATCGCAAAGAGGAAGGTTGGCGGGGTTATTGCCTGCCCTTTAGCCTCTTCGGCCAAAGGAATAGGAGCTTCTCTGGCAAAGTAAAGGCGGAAAAAGAAAAACCCCAAGAGTAGGAGGAGAAGAATCAGTAAAGTTAATATTATTAGTGTGTTCCGACGTTTTTTGGCTGAGTATGAAGGAAGTGCCATGGTCGGTCTGACCCTGGCTCCCAACTCCGGAGTTACCTGCATCTATTTTTTGCCTCCACCAGTCAAGCGATCTAAGGCCTCTTTGGCCATGGTCGAATCGGAGCTTATCTTCAGCACCTCTTTGTAGTGAGTGATAGCTTTTTCCTTATCATTCTTTTTCTCGTAGGCCTGACCCAGTCCTAAGTGAGCATCGGCAAACCTGGGATCATACTTCAACGCTTCATTAAAAGAGTTAATCGCATCATCAATTGAGCCCTTATCCAGATACACCTTTCCTAACCAGCTATGGGTGTCAGCACTGGTTTTTCTAATCTCGAGGGCGTTCTTTAGATACTCGATAGCCTGATCATAATCCTTGTTTTTCCAGAAAATAAGCCCACTATAGTAATAGGCCTGCTCCAAATAGTCATTAGCCTTGGCTTGAGCGGTGTTCTTGTAGTATTTGATCTCCTTCTTAAACGACGCCAGCGCCGCCTGGTTATTCCCTTTGTTCATGTACGCAATTCCACGAAAAACTAAGCCGCCCTGGTTATCGTAGACAAGCTTTAAAGCCTGATTGTACTGTTCGATAGCCTCGTCGTATTTTCCGAGCTCAGCATACAAGACTCCGAGACGAACCCGGGCGTCCACATTACGAGGGTTTTGGCGGACAAACACCTTGGCCTGATCGATCAAACGCTCTTTGGTAGACATCTTCCCCTGGCTGTACTGGAAATAATAGTAGTAAGCACCAAAGGCCAGGGAGACGACAACCAGCAGAAAAACTACGATCTTTATCAGCCTGTCCAGCCTTCTATCTAAGACGCTTCCTCGCTCTTCCAGTGCCCTCTCCTCTACTTCCGGGTCAGGTGGCATCGATAACAAAGCTCTTGTCCTCCCCATTTAGCGATAAGTGATCCGCCACGCATCCGACCATGACAGGAATAGCATAGGTCGGCGCTGAAGTATCCTCTTTCAATTTTGCCCGCTCTGGCGTGACACTCGTCACACTCGAAAGGTTCTGTCTTGGTCATCTCGAAGTGTGAGCGGTGTACCAAAATTCCTCCACTCCTTACCCCCTTCGGTGCTCTTATTAAATCCGATAGGGTTCTCTTATAATCATCATGACATGACGTGCAGTTACTTGCCACTAAGAGAGTACTACCTTTAAACTGGTGGTGACAATCGGAGCATTCCTCCCGACTTCTGTGACAAACTCGGCAATCGACTCTCATCGGCCGGGCAACCAGCTTGTGCTCCTCCTGCCACTGAGTGGGATGAGGGACATCCGTTTTGTGGCAGTTCTTACAGAACGTAGTTTCATTATGACATATTGTACAATTTCCTGCATCCCGCTGCGTACCATGGCTCTTCTTCCACTGAGGAGAAATCTGCTTTCTGATATTAAGGTGATCCCGTGGCTTAACCGACTTCTCCGTATGACACCTGGCACAAGAATCTTCTTTGTGACAGGTGAGGCAGGAAAACGAGTCTTTTTTTGCTTCAACTCTGTGGTCTTTTGCCTTGAAGCCCGAAGTGTGTGAAGCCGGCGTCTTACTGAAACCTGCCGGATGGCAGAGACTACATTCTGCCGGAGCGACTCGCCCCTGCTTTGAGTGGACGGCACCATGACAATTATAACACACCGTCATGCTCGGCTTAACAACCAGGCCTGGGACGTGAGGAAACTCTGTGTGACAGACCTCGCATCTTATGCCTCTTCCCAGGTGAACCTCGTGTCTGAAAATCAGATTGGGATTCTTAAAGGCATCGAGATTGTTGTGACAGCGTAGACATTGAGAAATTGTGACAGGCATCGCCGGTGAAATGATGATATCCTGGGGAAGCGCTTGTGTCGTCCCTCCGGGTAGCGCCTGGGGCAGCATCTGGGGCACTCCCCTCGGCCCCGTCGGAGGCGGGGCTTCCTTAGCTCCCTCCTTAGCTTTGAGCGCAAAAATCCCTGAGGCGGCGAGGATGAGGATGATCCCGATAAGAAACGAGACCTTGATTATGCGACGTTTTTTCTTTTCAAGCATGACACTTCAACTACCGAGATATATTACTGGTAAGAGACTGGTAGAGATTCTTTACGTTGTCTATGGTCCGATTCACCCAGGTAAGAGCCTTATCTTTATAAGAAAAAATAGGATTCTCCGCGATAACCTTGCTCTTTCCATGGATGAGGGGCGTATACTCGACGATGCCTTTGCCGGAGCCTGTGTGACACTTTCCACAGGTCTTGGCGATTTTTGCTTTGGAGACGGGCGATGTCGCATCCTTAGAGGACAGGATCTCATGCGTTCCATGGCAGTCCCAGCAGGCTGGAGCGTCGGCTGCTCTCATCTTGTAAGCTTTCCCGTGATAATAATCGTTGTAGTTCTCATAGTAGTCGCGATGACATCTTCCGCACACCTCATCGCCGGAAACATGGTATTTGGCCTTATATTCCTTTGACTTCTTGAAACTGCCAATGTCGTGAGCACCGTGGCAGTCGGCGCAAGTGGCGCCTTTCTTCGGGTCGCCGCCCAGAGCCAGGCGCCCGTGGACGCTCCGGCTGTAAACCTTCAACTGATTGGCGTGTTGGTGACAGTTCTTGCAGGCCACCGCGGCAACCTTTTTCCAATCTGTCACTCTATCCGTATGAGATTTAGTTGCGAAATCCGTGTGGCACTTGGTGCAAGGGGTGTCTTTGTGAGCAGAATTTAATAGGACAGTCTCGTCAATATAGAGGGATTTTAGGGTCTTGGCTGATCGAATCCTCGGATCGGAGTGACAGACCAGACAACCGGTTCGGCCCGGCGTCCCAATGACTAGAGAGGCAGGAACCTCCTGGGCAAAGGAAACATCTCCGAACAGTATTGCAAATAAGATTCCAGATAAGAAAAGGGCGCTTGCCAGGGAGAACAACGGTTTTTGTAGAGGCGGACCTTTAGGTCCGCCAGAAGGTCGATTCCCTCCTTGTCGACCTAAAGGTCGACCACTACAACATAGACTAAACTTCCGCTGAAGGCTCTGTGTGCGCAGTAGCGACTTCGGGAGTTTCATGTTCCGCGTGCACCTCCTGACGAGCCAGGCCAAAAAACGTGAACAAAGCGGGGAAGTCCTCGATAAAAGATAGGCAGACATGAATGAGCGTGAACATAATGAAGGTTATCGCCACCATAAAGTGGACTATCCGCGCCCAGGCGGCCGCCGCTGCCACTCCGCCCACATCAGGCCCCGCCCAGCCAAGCAGGAC
>JBAQMN010000076.1:0-2003 GCA_049302895.1 Actinomycetota bacterium
GCTCTGGTCGAATGTATCGGTGAAGAGGTCAGTGTGTGTGACCAGGTAAGCATCTGTGTGATCAGAGACATCTGGCGGGACGTTCAGGACTCTGTCCTGGAAGCTCTCGATTCTGTTTCTCTGGAAAGCGTCTGTCGAAGGAAGATCGAAAGGGATAACGAAGGGGCTTCCATGTATCACATCTAACGCCTGCCTGTCGCAGGCGGGGAAGCCCTTATTATATTCTTCGAGCGAGCCCCTGATTGATGTCATTCTGAAGGACCCTGAGTGAAACGAAGGGGACTGAAGAATCTCGCTCAGGACAAGCTCGAACAATATGCTTTATTCTTCGAGCGAGCGAAGCGAGTCGAGAAGTTTACATTAATGACCGAGATTAACGAAAAATCCCCATTTCCCATAAGTATTACCGTTTATTTAGCCATAACGCTTTTTCTACTTCTCTTTGTGGCTTCGATCCTGCTTTCTCCTCTTTTCATCCAATCGAGTAACAAAATTATCTTAGGTTTCGGAGCTCTTGTTTATAATTTCAACGCTTGGCTCTGCCATCAGCTCCCCGAAAGGTCTTTGCAGCTTTTCGGGACTCATCTTCCGCTGGATGCCAGGATGACAGGGATTTTCATCGGCGCCCTAATAGGACTTTTTTCTCCACTCTTTTTGCGCTACCCAAAACCCATCTGGCCCTGGATAGTGGCGTTTTTGCTGTTATGGCCGATGGCCATTGATGGGATTAGCCAGACTATCCTCCTCTTGAGGGAAAGCAACAACGTTCTCAGAATGGCCACGGGAATCCTGGCTGGCTTCGGGCTTTTTTCGGTGCTCGCCTTTGAGCTATTACGAAACGTAAAACACCAAGTCAGGGAGGTCTTTGGTCAGGGCAGGGCAGTGAAGATCGCGGTTGCCGCCAACATTTTGATAATAGTCTTTATCTCTGCTTTATCCATTCCCATCGGCAAAGGTTTTATTTCCAGCAAAGAGGCTGTCGCTGAGGCAAAAAGCAGGGTGGGAGGAGGCCAGTTTGCTGTAGCAAAGACATTCTATCTGGCTCCTAACGCCATTATAGCGCTCCCTACGGATCCCTACTTGGACCACTACGATGATGTCGTTCTCAAAGATGCCCAAGGAATGGCAGATTCTTACCACTTCCATAGTCTTCTAAAATTGGCCTTTCGTCCCTTTGTCTCACCTCATGGTGTGTGGGTGGTCGCTCTTCTTAAGAAGGAACCCCAAATAGATGGCAATAATATCCATTTTCTTTCCCCAACCCCAGGCCGCTACTTCTACATCGATAGCATGTCGGGACGGATAATCAAGGAAATGGGCATTAAATAATGAATAGTAAAGTCTTCGACACGATAGATTCTTCGTCGCGCCGAAACCCGCGCTCCTCAGAATGACAGGAGAGGAGGGCGGACAGAGACCCCGACTTCGTCGGGGCGGGCGTCCGCCCCTACAAGTAACAAAGATAAACTGTAGGGGCCGACCTCTGTGTCGGCCCGACTTCTACATCTAACAGGCGGTAGCAAGGTAGAAATCAAACCATTATAATAAGTCCATAGCGCAATGTAACAGAAGGAGGCTCATATGCCCAGAACCCGGACTTACGAAGAAATCAACGAGAAAATTAAGAGAGGCGAGGCGGTGGTTGCCACGGCTGAGGAAATCATCGGTATCGTTCAAGAAAAAGGAAAAGAGCAGGCTCTAAAAGAAGTCGACGTGGTGACGACTGGTACCTTCGGGCCGATGTGCTCTTCAGGCGCATTTTTCAACATCGGTCACTCCAAGCCCAAGATCAAAATTCAGAAGGCCTGGCTAAACGATGTCAACGCGTACGCCGGATTGGCCGCCGTCGATCTCTACCTGGGGGCAACAGAAGTTCCCGAAAATGATCCTCTGAATCGGGTTTACCCTGGTGCCTTCAAATACGGTGGTGGCCATGTTATTGAGGATTTAGTGGCCGGCAAGGATGTTAAGCTCGTCGCCATCGCCTATGGTACCGATTGCTA
>JBAQMN010000077.1:0-3574 GCA_049302895.1 Actinomycetota bacterium
GAATTGTACAGAGGTTGGGAGCTGCTTCCAGAGGCTTTGGCCTGGGCCGGCTTAATCTACGACCTGTCCAGGTTTCGCGAGCCTACTTTCAACTACTCTATTTCGCTGAGAGAAAAGGTCTAAAAATGAAATGGCCGATGTTGTCTTTATTTATCCTTATTTCTATAGGCTCGCGAAAGACAAATCTATCTTTAAATTTCCTCCGTTGGGCCTTGGTTACTTGGCCTCTTCCCTAATCGATCTCGACATATCGGTAGAAGTCGTCGACGGCACTTTTCTGGACCCTAAAGAGGTTGTGGAGCGTGTCAAGAGGTCACAGCCGGTGGTCGTCGGTTTCTATGTCATGGTGACGATGGAGTATTCGGCTGTTGAGCTTGCCGCCGCTGTGCGCGACTTCTGCCAGGTAACGGTCGCGGGCGGACCGTATCCATCAGCCGCCCCCGAGATTTTTCTTCCCCGTTTTGATCTGGTGGCGATGGGGGAAGGGGAGAAGAGTCTCTCTGAGCTGGTTCAGGCAATCTCTCAAGGGAGAGACCCTATGGAAGTGCCCGGATTTGCTTGCCGGAATGGTGAAATGGTTAGGCATTCACCGCGTCGGAAGAGAATAGATAAGCTGGATGAAATCTCTCCTCCCGCTCGACCTCTGTTTGAAAACACTGCCTATCAGCATTACTGGCAAAAGAACTATGGGTACACAACCACCTCCATAATCACTACCCGGGGATGTCCTTTTAAGTGCGGATTCTGTAGTAAGCCCATCTTTGGGGACGAATACAAGGAGCGATCGGCGTCCAATGTGGTGGACGAGATGGAGGACATTGTGAGCTTGGGCTACGATAGGATTTGGGTGGCCGACGACTGCTTTACCCTAAATAAAAAGCGCGTCGTTCAGATTTGCAACGAGATACTGGCCCGCGGTCTTGAGGCTAAATGGGAGTGTCTGAGCCGGGTGGATGGTGTGGAGAGGGAGTTGCTTGATCACATGAGAGACGCGGGATGCACCAGGATCTTCTTTGGTCTGGAGTCGGGAAACGATCAGATGCTCAAACTGATGAAAAAGAATAGCACGGTTGCGGCGGGACAAAAGGCTGTCAATCTAACGAGCGAAGCTGGGATCAGGGCAGGAGGCTTCTTCATCCTGGGCTATCCAGGGGAAACAAACCAGACTGTTCTTGAGACTGTCAAATTTTCCTCAGCGCTCCCCCTGAATTATCTATCGTATACCGTGCCCTATCCCATACCCGGTACCGATCTATTCGAGCTGCTAAAGGACAGGATTAACAAAGAAGTCCACTGGGTATCGCCCAGGCGCCACCGGCTTCTCTATCGATCAGATTTTTCTCAGTTTAAGCTCAAGTTTGCCATGGCCAAAGGTCTTATTCAGCATTGGATCAGGTCAAGGTGGGGAAGATTTGGCCTGGTGATCGAGGCAGCCTTCCGACGCGCCACTGATATCATCTTTAAGCTTCTGAGATAGCCCCCGGTTCCCAAAGATGCTTTCAAGCGTGAGCAAAAAGAAGAATGGCAGGTACTCGATGTAGCGAACCCAATTCGGCAATTGCCAGGGCTGATAGGCATAGAAAAGATAGGACAGCATGACCGCGCCGGATAGATAGAGAAAACTCGGGCGGGGTTTAAGGCACAGTAGTGGAACAACGAAGATAAGATACCAGGGAGCGAGGAAAGGAGCCAATACGACAAAAAGAGCAGCCAGAAAGAAGATGTGAGAGATGAACTCGTGGTTAGACCTTTCCTTCTTCAGGATGATGACGAGAGAAGCAGTGGCCAGAATGACCAGGGAGAAGAGCAAAAAGATTTTGTCGACTCTAACATTATAACCCCCCAAAACGCTGAATAGAAAATACCTCAAACCCGCGTTAAAGTGTGGGCCCTCCTGGAACCTGAAGACGAATCTGAAGATTTGCCAGCCTGCTTTGATGTAAGGGATGTAGACCAGACCCACGGTTGCCGCGAGAAAAACAGGCATCTTGAAGTCTCGCTTCCTCAAGAATGCTGGGACCATGATGATGGGGTAGAGTTTTATCGGAATAGCCAATCCAAGCATGACACCTGCCAGAATGGGTTTACTTTTCAATCTGGCCAGCACGGCTGCCAATAGAAGAAAGACAATAAGGGCGTCGACGTGTCCGCCGTGGCCGATTTCGAAGACGACGAGGGGACTCCAGGCATAAATCAACGCTCTGTTCAAATCTATTTTCAACTCTTTCAAGATGAAGATTATGAGAACGATCGAACCCATGTCGAACAGGATTAGTATAAATTTCAAGAAGAACACACTGTCTGCCTTCAGGAGATAAATAAAAAGGAAAAAGATTTGGGCGACGGGTTGATATGGAGCATAGCTCTCCTTGGAGGAGAGGTGAGGATAAATCGATTTGTCTCGTAAGAACTTAAGTTCCTGACTGGCCGGGTAGGTTGTGTAGGGATTAATCCCGGCAGTCTGCACCTTTCCCTCCCAGACATAGCGATAGACGTCATCAGATAGCGTAGGAGGTGAAAATAGAAGAATTAATCTGAAGATCAGGGCAAAACCGGTGACAAGAGCAATGGTTGGGATTGCTGGAAGCCCTGCCTTCAGGACTACGACCAGGGCGAGAAGATAGATAACGAAAAGGGCAAAGAAGATATATTCAAACGGTAGGATGTGCGCTCTAAGATCGTCTATTCTCAGAGTGTAGAGATAGAGGGACAGTGATAGTATGCCCAAAATTGCCAAAGCGATTAGAAAGAAGCGCCTATTCATCTTCACCCCGGTTTCCCCTTAAATCCCGATTTATTGCAAGTGAAAATGTGAAGTCTTATACTTAACACGTATGATTAAAATCTACCTGATTCCTGGTCTAATTGCGAGTTGCTATCTGATTGAGCAAAAGGGGCGTCTGTTTCTTATCGATACTGGTTTTCTCGGATTCGCCGGAAGGATTCTCAAGAAAATTCAGCGGATAGGAAGGAAGCCGCAGGATCTGAACCTAATCGCGGTAACCCACGATCACTGTGATCACTTTGGGTCCGCCCGAGAAGTTCATAAGGAGTCTAATGCCCTGGTCGGTTGCCATGAGTTGGATTACGAGGGTGTCAAGAGAGGAAGCAAGAAAATCTCTCCCCCGGTCTCTCACAGCGGCAAAGTTTTGAGCTTTCTGGCCAGTCGATCCATGCCTCTTATGAACCTGAAAGGTGTGACTCCTCACGTAACTCTCCACGACGGGATGTCCTTGGAGGAATTCGGTCTGAGCGGTAAGGTCGTCCACACTCCGGGGCATACAAAAGGCTCAGTTTCGGTAGTTTTAGAAGATGGTTCAGCCTTTATCGGGGATTTGGTCATGGGGAAAACTGTGGTTAACAACAAGCCTTCCCGGGGAGCTTTTGCAGAAGATGTGAATGCACTTTATCGAAGCTGGGTCAAGATCATTGAGGCCGGAGCTAAGAAAATCTACCCGGCCCACGGCAATCCATTTAGCGCTCAAGAGTTAGAAGAGTTAGTCAGTCGAACCGAGCCTGAATAATAAAGGTCTGCTCATGCGAAGACGTTTTTGGTTTGGTGGGACAATCCTGA
>JBAQMN010000078.1:0-5373 GCA_049302895.1 Actinomycetota bacterium
CCTCTCGATGTACCGGCAGACGTCATACCTCATATAACCCACGGCACCGCCCCAGAAGGGGAAAGGCGTCTCAAAATTCCCGGGAGCAAAGGTTCTAACAAGATCTCTTAATACAGAAAGGGGATTGGATTTTCGGGTTTTGATGACCTTGAGCGGGGCTGTGCCGACAAAAGAATATTCGGTCAGATTCGGACTTCCGCCGGCGCTTTCAAGCAAAAAAGAGTTAACACTTTTCCCCAATTTTAGATAAGCAGATGGTGGAGTCTCTTCGTCGATCCCGCGCTCATAAATAAGGGGGACGACCTTGCCTTCCATGGCGATTCTCAAAAAATCTTTCTCGCCAAAAACGAACACATCCCACCCCCTTAGATGTCAGATGTCCTTCTGATCTCTGGCATCTGCAATCTGGGATCTGGCATCTCATTGGAGGTGGGATGCCCCGCCTTTGGCGGGGCTCCTACCGCAGAAACCCTGCGGAGACATACCCCATTTGATGCGCGATTAAACCACCATAGGCGGTCCGTCCTTCGGCGGAATCGCGCCTACAAGATCCGTAGGTGCGAATTTATTCGCACTCAATTATTCGTTTATCTCGGGAGCTAAGTTGGCAAACTTCGTGTAGTGCTCCAGGAAAGCCAGCCTCACGGTACCCACAGGCCCATTACGATGCTTACGAATGATGACTTCAGCCACGCCCCGGTCATCGGTATCCGGATTATACAACTCGTCCCGATAAATAAAGATGACCAAATCGGCGTCCTGCTCAATGGCGCCTGATTCTCTCAAATCTGCCAGGAGGGGACGCTTGTCGCCTCCTCGCTGCTCCACCCCTCGTGAGAGCTGCGAAACCGCGATTATTGGGATATTCAGCTCCCGGCCCAGAATCTTCAGAGAGCGCGAAATCTCCGATATCTCCTGCTGGCGATTCTCAGCTCTTCGGCTGCCACTCCCCTGCATGAGCTGTAGATAATCCACAATAATCAGGCCCAGGTTGTGCTTGGCCATCAGCCGTCTCGCTTTGGCTCGGACCTCTACACCGGAAACACTGGGACTATCATCAATAAAGATAGGAGCCCCAGAGAGCCGGTCCAACGCACTAACCAGCCTGGACAAATCCTCATCCTTGAGATTCCCTGTTCTCAGATTCTGAGCATTAACCCTGGCTTCAGAACTCATCAGCCGCTGAGCAAGCTGGCTCCGGCTCATCTCGATGCTGAAAATTGCCACCGGAGTTCCCAGATTGAGGGCGACATTCTGAGCGATGGTCAAAACAAAAGAGGTTTTCCCCATCGAGGGCCTACCAGCGACAACGATGAAATCTGACGGCTGTAGACCTGAGGTTAGCTGATCGATATCTGGAAAGCCCGTAGCCAGCCCGGTCACCTGTGTTCCCGCCTCGGCCAGCTTCTCGATGTGCTCCCAGGTCTCCGCGCACAGTTCCTTCAGGGTTATGAATCGCTCTGAGACGCGTTTTCGAGAAACACCGAAAATTAGGCTCTCGGCTCTGTCGATAGCCGCTTCGAGATCGTCTGGAACCTCATAGCCCAGAGCAGCGATTTCCGTCGCCGCACGAATTAGATTCCTCAAAGTGCCATTTCGCTCGACGATCTCCGCATAGTATCTTGCGTTGGCGGCCGTCGGAACCCCACTGATGAGGGTGTGAATATAGGGCTTGCCGCCGACGTCCTCCAGAATCCCCTTCTTCTTTAGAGCCTCAGATAGGGTAATCGGATCAGCCGGTTCTCCGTGCATGTAGAGATCCATTATCGTGTCGAAGATTTTGGTGTTGGCCTCGCGGTAGAAATCGTCTGCCCTAACAATCTCCTGAGCCTCAGCTATGGCGTCGCGGGAGATGAGCATGGCTCCCAGAAGAGACTCTTCCGCCTCTAAATTGTGGGGAGGCATCTTCTCTAAGGAAGCCGGCTTTGTGACCATGATGGTATCACCTTGTTTTTTTTGTTTTGTACCACGACTAGAAAGTCGTGGCTACAGGGTCGTGGCTATGTCTTTGGCTCTTTCTTTGTCTTAGACTCTTTCCTTGTCTCTGCAATTACTTCCACTTCCAACTGGGCTTCCACTTCCGAATAGAGGTGAATCTTCACTCTGTGCGTTCCAAGAGTTTTTATCTCAGCCGACTCTATCTTTCTTCTATCGAGTTTGAATGGGGATAGCTTTTCTATGGCTCCGGCAATGTCCTGCGAGGTAACGGAACCGAACAGTTTGCCTTTATCACCAGCCTTGGCGGGAATGGAAACTTTCAGCTTCATAAGCTCCTGGGCGAGCTTTTCAGCCTCTTCCTTCTCCTTCGCCCGCTGTTTTTCGAGAGTCACTCTGATTTGCTCAAGACTGCGCAGATTCCCTCTGGAAGCAAAAACGCCCAAGGCTCGTGGAAAAAGGAAATTCCTGGCGTAGCCGTCGGCAACCTCGACCACGTCTCCTTTTCGTCCCAGAGCTTCCACATCTTCCTTCAATATAACCTTCATAGCGCCTCTCACATCTTCCTATCTCTTTGTTTCCTGTGCGGGGCTGGACAGCCCCCCTATCCAGTTTTATTGAGGAGGTCTCTGGATAGTCGTCGAACCGCCGTTCGTCCCGTCTTGGCAGCCATTCTTAGGAAACCTTTATGCTCTCTACAAATCTGATCCATCGCATTGACCAGCTCATCAATTTGTTCGAAGCTAACTGTCAGCGGTGGTTCAAACCTGATTACATTCGGATTGTTGAGGGTGTAACCACTAATAATCTTATACTTATTGATGAGCTCGCTGGCCACCATCTTGGCGATAAATTCTTTAGACAATTTGTTGACAAGGCCGCCCGTCACCTTGTTGGTTAGACCTTTTACCGGCTCATAAAACTCCAAACCAATCATAAGACCAAGACCACGAACATCCTTAATCATTTTGTGTCGATCCTTCAAGACCTCAAGCTTCGCCAGCAGGTAATCGCCTTTCTCTCTGGCCTGCTCGGCCAGATTCTCCTCGACCAGCGTGGTGAGCGTAGCGATAGCGGCGGCACAGGCCGGAGCCGATCCTCCCAGAGTTGAGGAGTGAAGCCAGGCACCCTCAAGTCCGCCGTAGACCTTCTGCCAGATTCTGGAAGTAGTGATGAAAGCACCCATTGGCAAGACGCCTCCACCCAGAGATTTGGCCAGTGTCATGATGTCAGGCTCAACATCTTCGTATTCACAAGCGAACATTTTGCCTGTCCGTCCCAGACCGGTCTGTACTTCGTCAACGATTAACAAGGCTCCGTACTTGTGACAGAGATGTTCTGCCTCTTTAAGATAACCAGGAGGAGGAACATTGATGCCGCCTTCCCCTTGAACAGGCTCGACGATAAACGCTGCCACGTCTCTTTTGCTCAATTTGTGCTCAAGGGCTTTCGCGTCCCCGAAGGGTATCTTCTCGCAGTGAGGCAGAAGAGCTCCGAAGGGCTTCTGGTGAAGCTCTCTTCCGGTGACCGACAGCGCCCCGATTGTCTTACCGTGAAAGGAGTTCTCGCAGTAGATGATTTTCGCTTTTCGGCTAAAGGCTCGGGCCGTTTTGAGTGCACCTTCCGTTGCCTCGGCTCCGCTATTTGCAAAGAATGTGTTCTGCAGGTCGCCAGGGGTTATTCGTGCCAGGTTTTCCGCAAGGGCTCCCAAAATGGGGCTTGCCGCAGCCTTCTCCAGAACGGCATTGGGTCTTTCTCTTACCTTGCCTATGGCATCCAAAACCTCAAGTGGGTTGTGGCCGAGGTTAATGCTTCCATATCCCCCGATGAAATCGAGGTAACGGTTGCCGGAGCGGTCCCAAACAAAAACACCCTGCGCCCTAACATAATCCTTGTCAAAATCGATTAGCTTAAGTTGCAGAGCCAGCCCCGGGTTCACATACTTCTTGTGCTGCTCGCGGGCACGTTGAGCAGGAATTGCTAAGGCCTCATCGATAGTGATGAGTGAGGGCTCTCTTGACTTTGTCATATCGACCTTTAACTTCTCGCTCGCTTGACCACATAGGGAAGCAAGGCCATCTCACGCGCTCGCTTGATAGCTCTTGCCAGCATGTTCTGGTGTTGAACGCAATTTCCGGAAGTTCTGCGCGGTCTTATTTTACCTCGATCGGATATGTATCTCTGCAGCGTAGTCAGATCTTTGTAGTCGATATAATCGATCTTCCTCCGACAAAACTGGCAGAATTTCTTTGGTCCTCTCCTGACGTACGCCTCACCTTTGGTAGCTGTTTTTCCCCTCACGTCCGTTTTTCCCCTCATATCCGTTTTTCCTCTCATATATCACTCCCACAAAAAACTCAGATTAAAAAGGAGGTTCGTCTTCCTTCTTTTCAGACGCTTTCATAGATTCTACCGGCTCCTCGGCTTCCAGCGGTTCTGCTAATTCCTGTGCCTCTTCTGTCCCCGCGGATCTGCCTGCCCTTCCCAAAAACTGGACGTTCTCGGCCACGATCTCAACGGCTGTCCGTTTCTGTCCGTCTTCCGTTTCCCACGTCCTGCTCTGAAGACGCCCTTCCAGGGCCACCGGGCTTCCCTTGGTTATATAGTTACTACAGAGCTCGGCGAGCTTTCCCCAGGTCACTACGTTAAAGAAATCCACCTCATTTATCTGCTCACCCTGCCTGGTTCTCCTTCTGTTCACGGCGATACCAAAATTTGCCACCGAAGTTCCGCTCGGTGTGTATCTTAGCTGAGGATCCCGCGTCAAGTTACCGACCAGCACCACCCTATTCAGGCCAGCCATACACAACTCACCTCGCTATGTGCCGCTTTTTATGATCTTGTGCCGTACTACCTCGTCAGATATCTGAAAAACCCGATTGAGTTCCTTAACGCCAGCCTCTTCTCCCTTGAAGTAAAAAACCACGTAGTAGCCGCTATCGACCTTCTTGATGGGGTAAGATAACTTTCGCTTTCCCCAGCGGTCGACCTTTTGCATCTCACTCTTATTCTTCTGGATCAGCTTCTCAAACCTACTAATCATTTCGTTCATTTTTTCCTCGTCCAACGCGGGATTCAAGATCACCATTGCCTCATAATCTGTCAATACATAAACCTCCACAAACTAATTTGGATTAATTAACTTTACCATTATAACGAGAATAGGCTGCCCTCGCAACACATGTAATTAAGAAAAGGAACGTCGACCTAAAGGTCGACCTCTACAAGGTGGTGTAGAGGCGGACCTTTAGGTCCGCCCATAAGTAAGTAATCCCTCCCCTCAAGGGAGGGGTATGCCTTCAATTATATAGCAAAACGGAAATAGATGACGTCCCCATCCTGGACGACATAATCTTTTCCTTCTAAACGAAGGTGGCCTTCCTCTCTCGCCGTATGAATGGAGCCGGCCTTGACCAAGTCCTCAAAGGAAACGACCTC
>JBAQMN010000079.1:0-4662 GCA_049302895.1 Actinomycetota bacterium
ACGATCACCCGTCCAATCTTATACTTGTCTAATAAATCCAAAGCTTCTCTTGCCTGGTCTTTTGGGAAAAGCGAAATAACATTCCTTGTCATGATCTCACCTACTTTAACTTCGTCTCTCTTATCCAGTGGGATGTGGCGAGTATCATGCCAACTCACTACCCCAGCCAGCTTCCCGTTTTCCAGCACGGGATACCCGTGGTGCTGAGTTTCTCGAACTTTTTGAAGAAGTTCATTCACGCTCATCTCTGGTGAGAGTATCTGAATAGCTGGGGCCGCTCTTGAGTTCAAATTGCCATGTTATAATTAAACAACTAGAGAAGTTCTGGGCAAGAGGAGTTCTGCGTGGATAAAAATGCCCTTCTAAATACGGTCAAAGAAAAATTACCTGATTATCTTTTCGTTGTCGCATCAAATAGAGAACCCTTCATTCACGTTTACAGAGAAGGCAAGATTGTCTGTCTAAAGCCGGCCAGCGGTCTTGTGTCCGCTCTGGAACCGGTTATGGAAGCAACTCGCGGGATCTGGGTTGCCTACGGCAGCGGTAACGCAGACAAAAAAATGGTAGATGAGAAAAGCAGACTGATGGTTCCACCCATACCACCTGGCGAAGGGGAAGGAAGGCGCCAAGACCAATATACCCTCAAAAGAGTCTGGCTTACCAAAGAGGACGAAGCAGGCTATTACTACGGTTTTGCTAATGAAGCTCTTTGGCCTCTGTCTCACCTTGTCTACATGCGCCCTGCTTTTCGCCAGTCGGACTGGGAATGTTACCAGAGAGTGAATAAGCTCTTTGCCCAAGCCATCCTGGAAGAGATAGGTCAAAGCAGAGCCTTTGTTTTCATCCAAGACTATCACTTCGCTCCTTTAGCGAAGTATCTTAAGCAGGCGCGGCACGACATAATCTGCGCTCTATTCTGGCATATTCCGTGGCCGAATCCAGAGGCTTTCAGGATATGTCCATGGAAAAGAGAAATCCTGGAAGGTCTTCTTGCCAATGACCTCCTGGGATTTCACCTCACTTCTCACTGCGATAATTTTATTGACACGGTAGACCGCGAGATAGAGGCTCGAATCGACCGGGAAAAAAGGTCTGTTATCCGAGGCAGACATGAGACGCTTATCAGATCCTTCCCTATTAGCGTTGATTTCGATGAGATCTCCAGAACGTCAACCTCTCCTTTTGTGAGACGAGCGATGAGCCGTCTAAAGAAGCAATTTCCCATCGATGTAGATTTTGTCTTGCTTGGCCTGGACCGTCTTGACTATACCAAAGGAATACCGGAGAAGTTTCTGGCCTTCGATCGTTTTTTAGAGAAATATCCACAGTATAGAGAACGCTGTGTCCTATTTCAAAACGGCGCTTTGAGTCGTATTCATCTCAAGCAATACAAACAGATTAACGACGAAGTTGATGCTCTGGCAGACGATATAAACTGGAAACACTCAACAAATTCGTGGTCACCAATCATTTTAACCAAGAAAGATATGACCCGCGTCGAGTGCACAGCCCTTTTCCGCCTGGCCGATGTCTGCATCATTGGTTCTCTGCACGACGGCATGAACCTTGTTTCTAAAGAATTTGTCGCCTCTCGAAACGATAGAGACGGAGTACTCGTCTTGAGTCGATTTACCGGAGCAGCCCGAGAACTCGAGCAGGCGATTCTGATAAACCCATACGACCGGGAGGATTTTGCAGACAAAATAAAGGAGGCTTTAGAAATACCCAAAATAGAGCGGAAGCGACGGATGCGTGCACTAAGGGAGACGGTTTGGGAGAATAACATCTATAAATGGGCTAGCGATATCATCCTCGAGCTCTCCGGTTTAGTAAGGCCTTGAGACTCTTAGAAACGGACAATGTCTTTCCTGTGACCGAGGGATAGAAAGAGAAGTAAGTACTCTTTTATGTGACGCGTTATAAGAAGATTCTGACGAGCGTACTCTCTGGCATTTTTACCAAGACGCCTGGCATACTCGGGATTGTAAAGGAGTTTCTTTACGGCGTAGGCCGTTCCCTCAGTTGTACGCGTGAGCAATCCACTGAAGCGATGAATGATTTGAAAAGGTATCCCTCCGGTGGCCGAGGCCACGATGGGCTTCCCCTTCCACATTGCTTCGCTCACAGTAAGGCCGAATCCCTCCCGGACAGATTTCTGGATAACCACACTGGCTGCCCGCTGGAGAGCATTCACATCAATATCTCCAGGAAATGACAGGGGTAAAACAAAAATATCAGGGTCGTTCCCAGCCTCTTCTTTAACTTCTTCCAGAACTCGCACAGCTTCAGGATCATCAGCCGCCTCTCCACCTGCCAAAATCAGTTGACAATCAATATCTTTTTTAACTAAACGGTAGACATCTATGACACCGATGGGATCTTTAAGCCAGTCAAAACGGGAAATTTGAGCAATGATAGGCTTTCGTCGTTTTATGCCATACTTTGCCAGGACTTGGTGGATGGTTTGTCTCGGCAGATCAACATTCTTATTACTTAAGGGATCTATGGAGGGTGAGATCAGAAACCGGCGTATGGGGAGCTTCTGAGCAAAATAGGGTGCTGAGAAAACTGCTGCATCGTATTGCCTCAGGTATTTTTTCAGGAAATTCCACGCCTTCGGGTTTGGGGACGATGTATCGATGTGACAACGCCAGATCCACCGGTTCTTATAGATCTTTTTCCTTTCAGCCAGGGCGACCGGTTGTGGGTCGTGAACAAAAACGATATCACCATCCAGACTCATCTGCTCGGCATTCATTCGGTTGTATTCCAAAAAAACCTCAAAATCCCGTTTTGACAATTCTGCTGGCCGGTTCTGCAGAGCATTATGGATTTTCTTTGTCACCTGAAAGAAATCCTCGCCACCCTTGATCACGTCCCATCGCGCATTAACCCCAAGTTCATTCAGGAGAGGGACGAGAGAATTAAGGATTTCCGCCACACCGCCGCCCACCGCTGTGGCGTTAATGTTCTGAATAAGCTTACCCTTCAATTCTATTGCCAGCATCTTGAGTTCTTCAATTGTGCTTTTCCCTACGAAGGGCTCATAATCGTCTATGCTCGCCATTACAATCTCTTCCCTCTCTTTCGACGATGTTTGTCCAATAGAATCATAAGATGAGCACGAATGTCTTCCAAGGTGGAATAGTCATAAGGACTAAAGTGGCCCACTTTTGCTGCTAGCTCAGACTCTCCAACCGAATTCAACCAGCCCGAAAAGGAGTGTTCCTTTGCGCCGAATCTAATTCTTGCCTCAAAAAGATGATAAGAGAGTGAGTTTAAACTAATGTTTCCAATGATCCTTGCAAATTCTTCAAGATTAGTGGCTATATAAGTGGTGGGTAGGACAAAGGCAATCGGTTTGATGAGGTGAAACTCCTGTCCCTTGGGCGCTACTCTTAGGCTATCCCCGTGAGCGAGTAAGTGCTCTTCAATGACCTGGATGATATTTTCTCTGAGACAGCGTATGTCCGGGCACCGGGCAACGTCTATAGAGGCAAGTCGCTCCGACAATGTTTCTTCTCGCAGAGCCACGCTTATCCAGAGTGCAAAGTCATTGGGAGTTTCGAAGCCGCCACTGCTGCTGGGTCTAAAGTGGTGAGTATGAAAGTAGATAGCAGAACCAGGGGCTTTTTTTATAAGCGAATTGAGGGTTGCTAGATCGGTTGCCTGCTCACCCGTCAATTCCAAAAGATGCAGGCTAATAAGAAATCGAAACGGCTTAACCTTCTTGGCCATTGCTCAATGCACTTCTCAATCGGCGCAGGAAAGCCCGGACCTGTTCCACGTTTTCCAAGTAATATTTGGCCGCACTTGAGCCCCTCGGTCTGCCCACGTAAATTGAAATTCCCCGACCTTTTAAGATTCTAAATACATCCTCGTCAGTTGCGTCGTCTCCTGCGTAGATAGGCAACGCGTTGCTCACTTTTAAAACCTGGGCAATCCATTCTACCGCTTTTCCTTTGTCCCAGCTTACTGGAGGTCTCACTTCAAGCACTTTTTTACACTTTCTTATTCTTATCCTGCCATCCTTTACCAGTGGTTCTGTCACCTCTTTGAAGATGTTTTTTATTTCGGGCACTCGCTGGGGCTCGGCCAACCGATAGTGAAGACTCAAGGTCAGACCCTTGTCTTCGACAATAACGCCCGAAAAATCTGAGAATCTCTTCTTCAACTTCTCGCCGGTTCTCCTCAGAATTGACCTTGACTGAAGAGCCGCGGGATGGACAAAGTGATTACCGCCAATTGATATCTCCAGTCCGTGATTCCCCGCAAGAATGATTCTGCCCAAGGAAGGTGGCATTAACATCCTGAGATTCTCGATAGACCGACCGCTTATAATCCCCAGGGTGATCTTTGGGTGAGCAAGGAGATCTTTCAAGGCAGCTGCGATGCTTCCATCAATCTTTGTCAGTTCGGGCCTTTCAATGATAGGGCTTAGTGTGCCATCCAGATCCAGCAAAAGAAGAATGGAACTGGCCGTCTTGATGATCTCCTTTAATTTGGGCCATTTGCCAAGAGCATGCTCCACAGAAACTCACCCTTATATTTTAGCACTTTGACCACGCCTTAGAGCTAACAGGTAAGAATTGACTTAGGTTTTAGCGTTTGAAAACAGTACTTGCTGGCTGAGCGAGGGCTTCACCGAATCGAGAGTTCTTT
>JBAQMN010000080.1:0-1601 GCA_049302895.1 Actinomycetota bacterium
AGCGAAGAATCTCATCTGTAGACCCTTCGCTCCACTCAGGGTGACACACTGAACTTAGTATTCGAGCGGAGCGAGTCGAGAAGAGTCGACCTAAAGGTCGACCTCTACGAGATTTTGATGTAGAGGCGGACCTTTAGGTCCGCTAAGGAGAGACAAATGCGGATTGCAGTATTCGGCACTGGTTACGTTGGTTTAACCACTGGCGCCTGTCTGGCCGAACTCGGTAACACTGTCACCTGCGTAGACATTGACAAAGAAAAGATCGACCGCCTCAAGCAGGGCGATATCCCATTCTATGAGCCTGGCCTCGAGGAGTTAGTTCTTAAAAACACTAAAGCAAATCGCTTGTTTTTTGAAACGGACGGAGCAAAGGCCCTGGAGAAAAGTGAGATCATTTTTATCGCTGTAGGAACTCCATCAGATGCTGAAGGTAAGGTCGATTTGAGCCAGGTAATAGCAGTAGCCGAAACTATCAGCAAGAACATCAAGGAATACAAGGTCATTGTGGATAAGAGCACTGTCCCCCCTGGCACAGGAGGTTTGGTCAAAGGCATCATCAGCCGACATTATTCAGGAGAGTTTGACGTTGTTTCTAACCCTGAATTCCTGCGAGAGGGGTCTGCCATCCATGATTTTATGCACCCCGATTGGGTCGTCATCGGTAACAGTCTCAAAAGGGCACAAGAAATCATGTTAAAGCTCTACGAACCTCTGAATTGCCCCATCGTTTTGACGGATGTGGAGACAGCAGAGATGATCAAGTACGCCAGCAACGCCTACCTCGCCACCTCCATCTCTTTTATTAACAGCATCGCCAACATCTGCGAAAAGGTAGGGGCAGATGTGGAGAAAGTGGCCGAGGGCATGAGGTACGACAAGCGGATTGGCAAACACGCTTTTTTGAGTGCCGGTGTCGGCTATGGTGGAAGCTGCTTTCCCAAGGACGTAAAGGCTCTCCTGCACATAGCTAAAGAAAATAAGGTTGATTTTGACCTTCTGCAGGCGGTGGAAGAAGTAAATCAGAACCAGCGCCAGGTGCTTCTTAGTAAGATAGAATCTCTTGTATCGGACTTAAGCAAAGCAACCATCGGGGTCTGGGGTTTAGCTTTCAAGCCGCGGTCGGACGACATGCGAGAGGCTCCCTCTGTAATGATAATCCAGGAACTTCAGAAGTCCGGGGCTAAAATAAAGGCTTACGACCCGGTGGCTGAAGTGAATGCGAAAAAGATATTAAAAGAGGTGGAATACTATCCGAGTCCACTGAAAGCAGTCGAAAACTGCGATGCTTTGGTGATACTGACCGAGTGGGACGAGTTCAGAAACATAGACAAGGGGAAGGTGAAGAGCCTTCTCAAACACCCGAATATAATCGATGGTCGCAACATTTACAATCCAGCAGAAATGAAGAAGTTAGGATTTAACTATGCCAGCATCGGCCGCTAACAAAATGCAAAATGAGTTCTCGACAAGCTCGAACAATAAGTTCGCTTGCTGTCCGTCGGCGGCAGCAGCATATTCTTCGAGCGAACGTAGTGAGTCGAGAAGGCCACGAAGAGGGGGTTCTCGACGAGCCTGCCTCGAGCGGGGTCGAGAGACTCGGT
>JBAQMN010000081.1:0-1523 GCA_049302895.1 Actinomycetota bacterium
CAGAAAATTTGCCCTTTGGTTCCTGGCCATCTTTCCTGAACCCTTAAGCAGAGGATGATTTTTCCATCCTGAACAATACTCAGGCAATAAGGAAACCTCTCATCCTCTACCTTCTCTAAGATCCAGTAAGTATCACTCATTTAGCCGAATCCACTCACTTTTGATGACTTGGTTAACCTTTTCCACCATTGCTCTCTGACTCGAATCTTAAAAACTAATGTTCATTTCATTCTAAGTCTTCAGATCATTCTTAGCTACTATTTCGAAGCAGACGAACCCTATAAACTGTAGATTTGCAGTTCCTGAGTTGTTCGCCCTATCACGTCAAAATCTCTATCATTGTAGAAAAGCACCAGATCATTTTCGATAGCAATCCGGGCAATAATACAATCTAATGGCCTCCTGATAGTCAGCCCCTTCTTTCGAGCCTGACGATAGATCTGTGCAGCTTCCACATAGGAGTTCACGGCTTTCAATGAGTAAATGGGAAACCCAAGCAGATAACTCTTTACCTGTCTGAAATGCCTATCCGATTTGATTCCCTGGAGTATTTCAGTGAGGATAATATCGGCGATAGCGATATCCTCTCCTTCCTCGATGAGCTGATGTAAAGCCAGATGATGCTTTGACCTCGTTCCTTTGAAAAAATCAATCCAAACTGAGGTATCAACCAAAATCAAGCCGACTTCTCCTCATCTCATCCAAGCTTCCTTCCCATTCGACCTTTCCCTCCAATTTTAAGATTCTCTTCCGCTTCCTTCTTTCAATCAACTCTCTTAGAGCCAGGTTGACCAAGTCCTTTTTAGTTTTGAGCTTTGTCAATTTCAAGCCTTCCTTAACCAACTGATCGTCCAAAACGATATTTGTTCTCATTTAGTACACCTCCATACACATACTCTACTCTATTGATGTGTATAATGCAACGACCATTTGGGCACGGATAGATGATCGAAATGAACCACGAGAGGCCGACCTCACTTTGTCATTGCGGGGCTGTTCGAAGAACAACGACCGTCATTGCGAGCCCCGATGAAGTCGGGGCGTGGCAATCTCACAGCACTAGGCTCAAAACTGGCCAACAACAGCAAGAAAAACTAATCTTTGCTTTTAAATAATAACCAATTTTTGTTTCCAGCCCGTTTGAATCGCAGAAGAATATAAAGTCCCTCCAGTTTTTCGCCCTTCAGAATAAATTCGATTCTGTCTGCTGCTCGCTCTACGAGCTCAAATTGACCGCTATCCCAGATATAAACTGCACCAGCACCGTACTCGCCTTCAGGGATTGTCCCCTGGAAGTCAATGTAGTCAAGAAGGTGATCTTCAACTTCAACAGCCAGTCGTTTGACTCCTGGCTCCATTGGTGGCCCCTTTGGTATAGCCCAAGATTTCAAGACCCAAGAACCGGTACCTTCCAGCGGATCGGTGACTTTTTCTGGAGCTCTTTCCGGAAGCTCCAATCTAAAATCCCAATGCAGGTGCCTGGCATGATGCTCGTGCACAACAAATCTGAATCTACCTTGTTT
>JBAQMN010000082.1:0-3966 GCA_049302895.1 Actinomycetota bacterium
GAGCGAAGTCGAGGGACTCAGGATAAATTCCGCGAAGAATCTCCCCTTCGAGCGGCAACTACTTAGAAAGATCCTTCTTCATGCTCTCGTATTCTTCCTTGGTGATCTCTCCCTTGGCGTAGCGCTTATTCAAGATTTCCAGAGCGGTCTCTCCCCCTGGCGCTGGTGGTGTCGGTGGGTAGGGCGGTGCAGGTCTTGCCTGGGATACGAGCCACCAGACAAGCACAATGCCCCCCACGATTATCAGAATCCAGAAGAAACCCATAAAAAACATCATTAGCGTTCCCCCCCATCCTCCGAAAACTCCATCTCCTCCATAATAGGGCATCATCAACGACAATCACCTCCCTCACTTTACTCAGACAATTACTATCTATTATATCCCTACTTATACTACTCGCGGAGACTTATTTCAACTTAGTCGTTCACCGTCGACCGACGACCGCAGCTTCTCGGTGAACGGTTAACGGTGGACGGTCAACGTATTAGGTGTGTTATAATAAATCCATCGAAAGCAAGGCTAATCCTTTTGGAGGTTTTTGTGGGCTACGTGGAAGGCTGCATATTCTGCCAGATCGCTCAGGGGAAGATACCGTCTGATGTTGTTTTTGAGACGGATAAGTTGATAGCCTTTCGAGACATTCACCCAAAATCTCCTGTTCACATCCTTATAATCCCCAAGAATCATGTCAATCCCCGCTTGGATCTAACCCAGCAAGACGTCGAAACTCTGCCGGAAATCTTCCTGGCCGCCAAGGAAATCACCAGAAAAGAAGGAATTGGCGAGCGTGGTTTCAGGCTCATCGCAAACGTGGGGCCTGAATCGGGCCAGGAAGTCGAGCACCTCCACTTCCATATTTTGGGCGGGAAAAGACTAGGCCCCATGGGATAGGAGGTCTCTGTGAAGGCTGTTATTATGGCCGGCGGGGAAGGAACGCGTCTCCGCCCTCTCACAAGCAATCAGCCCAAACCGCTGGTTCCAGTGATAAACAAACCGGTCATGGAGCACATCGTCGAGCTTCTGAAAAAGCATGGCATCACCGATATCGTTGCCACACTCCAGTTTCTCGCCCCCCTGGTGAAGAACTATTTCGGAGACGGAACCGATCTGGATGTTCACATGTCCTACTCTATGGAGGAGACACCTTTAGGTACAGCTGGCAGTGTGAAGAAGGTGGGTGGCTACCTGAACGAGACTTTCGTTGTTATCTCAGGTGATGCCCTAACGGATGTCGACCTGACCAAGGCGATAGACTTTCATCGCTCAAAGGGTGCTCTGGCCACTCTGGTTTTGAAGAGCGTGGAGAATCCTCTCCAGTTTGGCGTGGTGGTGACCGACAAGGAAGGTAGAATCGAGCGTTTCCTGGAGAAGCCGACCTGGGGGCAGGTCTTCAGCGACACCGTCAACACGGGTATCTACATCCTGGAGCCCGAGGTTCTGAGATACATCCCCGAAGACACCCCCTTCGACTTCAGCCGGGACTTATTCCCGAAGCTTCTAAAAGGCAAGAAACCTCTATATGGCTACGTGACCGAGAGATACTGGTGGGATATCGGCAGTCTCGACCAGTACATCAAGGTTCATCAAGATATACTGAAGAACAAAACAAAGATAGAACCAGAGGGGTTTAAGGTCGGCCGCACCATCTGGATAGGCGAGGGCGCCGCCCTTGATCCCGAGGCTGATCTTAAGGGTCCCATTGTAATCGGGAAGCACTCCAAAATCGAAGCCGGTGCGCGCCTCAGACCGTACACAGTCATCGGAAACAACACAGTCGTCAAGAGCGGGGCCTTCGTCCACCGCTCAGTGATCTGGGACAATTCCTATATTGGCCCGAACGCACAGCTCAGAGGGTGTATCGTCGGCCGTAACTGTGACATAAAGAGTGGGGCCAGACTGGAGGAGGGAGTGGCCGTCGGCGACAACTGTAACATCGGAGAGAACGCGGTCATCAGTCACAACGTGAGGATTTATCCCTTTAAGACGGTGGAGCCCAGCGCATCAGTCACTGCCAGCATCATCTGGGAATCACGAGGAGTGAGAACCTTATTCGGGAGGCACGGCGTCTCCGGGCTGATAAACATCGATATCACTCCCAGGTTGGCCATGCGAATAGCCGTCGCCTACGGCACGGCACTTCCCCAGGGTTCGACCGTTGCCATCAGCAGCGACCCGGTCCATCCGGCTCGAATCATGAAGCAGGCCATCATTGCCGGACTCAATTCAACCAGCGTTAACTGTCGTGAACTGGAGAATAACCCCACGCCCGTTAATCGTTTGATGATTATAAATGAGCATCTCGCTGGGGGCATCGACGTGCGCTTATCTCCCTTTGATCCTCAGTCCATAGAGATCAATTTTCTCGATTCGAACGGTATGGACATCAAGGAAGACATCCAGAGCGATATCGAAAAGTATTTCTATCGGGGAGATTTTCGGCGAGCCTTTTTTAACGAGATTGGAGAGATTACTTTCTCCCCTCGAACCCTCGATATTTACACCAACGCTCTCCTGGAAAATCTGGATATAGAGCCGATAAGAAAAGCCAAATTCAAACTGGTTTTGGACTACGGTTTCGGGCGGGCGGCTCAAGTCGCTCCAGCCATTTTTGGTCGACTCGGTCTGGGCGTGATTGCTCTAAACGCTACCCTTGGAGCGGGGCG
This sequence comes from Actinomycetota bacterium, assembly GCA_049302895.1. Taxonomy (GTDB): domain Bacteria; phylum Actinomycetota; class JAHEXW01; order JAHEXW01; family JBAQMN01; genus JBAQMN01. The sequence continues at coordinate 2,665 of JBAQMN010000082.1, forward strand.
GCAACCATTGGATCGCCAGGAATTCGAGAGATCAATGCGGCAGATATCCACCTCTGTGAGAGCTCTCAAGGCGGATCTGGGAGTCTTTATTGATAGTTCCTCCGAAAGGATTTATTTGGTAGACGAGAAGGGACAGCGTATTCCTCAGCCAACGGCTCTGATTCTGCTGATAAAATTGCTGTGCGAGAGCGAGAAGCACGGCGGAATCGTGGTTCCCTTGAGCATCTCAAAAATAGCTGAGGAGATCGCAGCGGCTAACGAGTGTGAGGTGGAAAGGGTGCCGATTAGAGCGAGTGCGCTGATGGAGGCGTCCCAGAAAGACACCGTAATCTTTGCCGGTGCAGAGGGAGGGGGGTATATATTCCCCGAGTTTTTGCCGGCCTATGATGCTCTGATGAGTCTGGGAAAAATCCTGGAGATTCTGGCTAAGACCAAGAAATCCCTTTCCAGCCTGGTCAACACGCTCCCCCGTTATTATGTCGTCCATAAACAGGAGATCTGTCCCTGGGAGAAAAAGGGCTTAGTCATGCGCCAGGTTGTTGAGGAAGCCAAGGGTAAAAAGGTCGAGCTCATCGACGGGGTTAAGATATATTCGAAAACGGGCTGGGTTCTTCTCCTGCCCGATCCCGATGAGCCCTTCTGCCACGTCTATGCGGAGGGTGAGTCCCAGAAGCAGGCCGACGATACAAGTCAGAAGTATGTAAGGCTTGTACGAAGACTGGTTGCTTAAGGAGAGAAAGCTGACTTGATTTCCTTCGGCACAGACGGATGGCGAGCTATCATCGCTGACACCTTCACCTTCGACAACGTGCGTATCGTCACCCAGGCCATCGCCAACTACCTAATAGCTCAGAAGCTTGGGACTGGGGGCTCAGAGCCCAGAGCTCAGAGCCCAGAGCGTATGGTGGTGGTGGGTTACGACAACCGGTTCATGGCTGAGGAATTCGCAGACGTCGTCACCTCTGTTTTGGCTGCAAACGGAATAGGAGTTGTTTTATCCACACAACCTACGCCAACCGCGACGGTAGCCTTCGCCGTAAAATCACTGAAGACAAAGGGGGCCCTCATGCTGACAGCCAGTCACAACCCCTCTTACTATAACGGGATCAAGTTCATTCCCTCCTACGCCGGACCAGCTACCAAAGAAATAACCGGCCGGATCGAAGAGGAGATCAAAAAGGTTGAAGAGAGCAGGCGAGTTTCTTACCTTTCCCGAAGCGAAGCTCAAAGCTCTCCTCTGATTAACAAAACCGATATAACCAGAGATTATATCGCCGGAATCAAAAACCTGGTCGATTTTGG
>JBAQMN010000083.1:0-3170 GCA_049302895.1 Actinomycetota bacterium
GCTCAAATGAAGTTGGATCTTTGTCAACAACGGCGACATCGTGGCCTTCCATTGACAGCCTGTTTGCCAGAGATGACCCAACTCTCCCACACCCAGCGACAATAACCTTCATGCCTTACCTCCTGTGGTTCTATTATACACAAAATCACTTTTCTCTCTACAAATTTTTCTTGTGAGCCTCCCAGCGGCGGACAATGAATTTTCGTATCTCGTCAGCGATAAAAAGAAGCGGCGCAAATGAGAATAAGAGCAACCAGTCTCTAAGCTCCAAAGGCCCGTGGTGGAAGATACTCTGGAACGGCTCTACATAGACCATGATGAAAATCATGACAAGTTCGGCAGCGATTCCCCAGAGGAGGAATCTATTGGAGAAGAGGCCGATCTTGAACACGGACTCCCGATTGGTTCGCTGAGCAAAGGCATTTCCAATTTGCGTTGTTACGACGCCCACATGAGTCATAGTAGTTGCCTTGATGTAGAGGAGGCCAGAAGCTGCCATAGGAAGGCCAAGCCCCCATCCATTGATCCAGTACATGTAGAAGTAACCAAGCATAGCTGCAGCCGCCTGAATAGGCCCCAAGAATACATAAGCCCTAAGGAGAACATACCGGTTTAGCAAACGCTCTTTTCGGGGACGAGGTGGTCTCTCCATAACCCCTGGCTCTGGGGCTTCTATTCCTAGGGCTAGAGCAGGTAGCATATCAGTTCCAAGATCGATAGCAAGTATCTGCATCACTACAAGGGGCAGAGGAATTCTGAATACCACAAACAGAATGAATGGGACAATTTCCGGTATATTGCTGGTGAAAATATAGGTAACGAAGCGCCGGATGTTATCATAGACAGCTCGACCTTCCTCAATTGCGCTAACAATACTGGCAAAGTTATCGTCGGTCAGAATCATGTCAGCAGCTTCTTTAGCTACGTCGGTACCAGTAATGCCCATAGCCACGCCGATATCAGCTCGTTTGAGAGCAGGCGCGTCATTGACCCCATCGCCGGTCACCGCAACAGTTTCCCCTCGCTCTTTCAGTGCGGAGGTGACACGGAGTTTGTGCTCCGGATTGACACGGGCGAAGATAACTTCAGGCTGGTCAAGGGCCTTCTGGAGCTCTGTGTCATTCATCTTGTCAAGTTCAGCGCCTGTGACGATGCGGGCATCTTTCTTGACAATTTTGATTCGGCGGGCAATTGATTCGGCCGTTAAACCGTAGTCGCCTGTAATCATGATAATCCTAATGCCAGCCTTTTCACACTTCTTCACTGCCTCCTCTACCTCAGGACGGGGTGGATCCATCATGGCCATTAAGCCGGTGAAAACAAAATCGCACTCAACTGCAGTAAGGGTGTATTTTTTCATATCAGAAGGGAGGTTCCGATAGGCAAAGGCAAGCACTCTTAAGGCTCCTTTAGCAAACTCGTCATTTTGCTTGAGGATTTCACTGCGTTGTTTTGAATCCAGTTTCTGGATCCGCCCATTTATATTTATCTGTGTACACAGATCGAGTACTTCCTTAGGAGCCCCCTTGACACAAGCTGTTATCAGCTCCCTTCCCTTTACCCCTTGCCCCTTCTGTTTATGGATAGTGGTCATTCTTTTTCTTACCGATTCGAAAGGAAGCTCGTAGATACGAGGCGTTTTGATGGTCTCCTCTTCGTAGTCAAAACCACCTTTCTTTGCTGTGACCAACAAGGCTGCTTCGGTTGGATCTCCCAATACTGACCAGGAATTTTTGGTTTCAGAGGGTGGCGTTAAGCGAGCATTGTTACAAAAGGAGGCAGTGCGTAAGAGCAATTCAAGATTTTTTCTTATCTCTTCCTTAGCCAATGGCTTACCATGGTGCAAAAATTCTCCCTTGGGATTGTAGCCTACTCCAGAAACGTCAATGCGCTTCCCATTGGCGAAAATTTCACGAACTGTCATTTCGTTCTGGGTTAGGGTGCCGGTTTTGTCAGTGCAGATCACAGTGGTGCTACCAAGGGTCTCAACGGATGAAAGTTTTTTGATCAGGGCATGGCGGCGGGCCATTCGTTGTACGCCCATGGCCAGGGCAAGGCTGACGGTGGGAAGCAGTCCCTCCGGAACATTAGCAACAATGATACCGACTGCAAAAAGGAAACTCTCCAGCTGGGTTAAGCCAGCCACAAAGGTCCCGAGGAGGTAGAAGAGAATGCCAAGCAGGGTTGCTATGACTGCCACAATCTTGGTCACTATAGTCATCTCTTTTTGGAGAGGGCTGAGCTCTTCTTTCACAGTCTGGGTTAGGTAAGCAATCCGGCCGAACTGGGTCGCCATTCCTGTAGCAAAGACGACCGCCTTCCCGTTTCCGGTTGCAACTGTGGTCCCGCTAAAAACAAAATTGGGAATCTCGACCACAGGCAGCTCTTTGCGCGGAATAGGTTCGCTTGTTCGACGCGAAGGCTCTGACTCGCCAGTGAGGGTTGCATTGTTTGTTCTAAGTTCGAATTCTTCGACTACACGAGCGTCGGCTGAAATGTGATCACCTTCTTCCATGAAGATGATGTCCCCTGGAACCAGCTCAGTGGCTAAGATCTGCTTTCGATCCCCGTCGCGAATAACCCGGGTGTAGGTAGGCATCAGTTTCTTTAAAGCCTCGGTTGCCCTTTCTGCCTTGTGTTCTTGCCAGAAGGAGAAGATGGCATTGATGAAGATAACAGCAATTATGGCCCAACCGAGTTGGGGCATACCGCCGATAAAAGCGAGAGCACCACCGATCCAGAGAAGGACGGCAAATAGATGATAGAACTGGAAAAGGAAGCGGAAAATCAAGGGAGTCTTCTTAACCTCAGGAATTTCATTAGGCCCGTATTCCTCCAGCCGCTTCTCGGCTTCTTCTTCCCTTAGGCCGCGCCTTGAGGACTTAAGCTCTTCATAAACTTTGTCAGCGGTAAGACTCTGTAATTCTGCCACTATCCGCTCTCCTGCTTAGTTTTGGGTTTGCGACGCTTGAGAAGAAAAATTCCGATCATCCCGACGATGCTGATAATCACGATCAAACTGACAACGCTAAAGTATCTGGTAATTTTCTCCCAGTTCGCGCCAAGAATGAAACCACTGTATGCAAGTCCGATCGACCAGGGAAGCACTCCCAGAAACGTGTAAATATTGAACTTGATGAAGTTCATCTCGGCTATTCCAGCCGGAACTG
>JBAQMN010000084.1:0-25419 GCA_049302895.1 Actinomycetota bacterium
GTTGAAACCATTCGCAATCTTCTGGGGAAAGTGCCTGTATTCGGCATCTGCCTGGGCATCCAGCTGGTGGGACTGGCCCTGGGTGGACGGACTTTTAAGCTTAAGTTCGGTCATCACGGAAGCAACCACCCAGTGAAAAATCTAAAAACGGGAGAGGTCGAGATAACCTCCCAGAATCACGGTTTTGCTGTAGACCCCCAGTCGTTATCGGGCCGGGTGGAAATCACTCACACAAATCTGAACGATCATACGGTGGAGGGATTCAGGTGTCTGGAGGTTCCGGCCTTCTCGGTTCAGTACCACCCAGAGGCCTCGCCTGGTCCCCACGACTCCAAGTACCTTTTTCAGGATTTTTTGAAATTAATGGAAAAGTCAAATGCGAAAACTGGATAGGCAGGGCTTTCCAGCCCTGCACGTGGAGGAAACATGCCGCGCCGAAACGACATTGAGAAGATACTAATCATTGGTTCCGGCCCGATAATAATCGGCCAGGCCTGCGAGTTTGACTATTCTGGAACACAGGCCTGCAAAGTTCTAAAAAAAGACGGTTTCAAGGTTATTCTCGTTAACTCGAATCCGGCCACGATCATGACGGATCCTGAGTTCGCGGACAAGACCTACATCGAGCCGATCACTCCGGAAGTTGTCGAAAGAATCATTGCCAAGGAGAGACCCGAGGCGCTTCTTCCCACCCTGGGAGGACAAACCGGCTTGAATACGGCAGTCGCGCTGGCCGAGAGTGGCGATCTCGATAAGTATGGCGTCGAGCTAATCGGGGCAAAGCTTGAGGCGATCAAGAAGGCTGAAGACAGGAATCTCTTCAACAAGGCCATGCAGAGGATCGGTCTCGATCTCCCAAGGGGAGGTTTTGCCTATTCTTTAGAAGAGGCATTTGAGATTGCCAAAGAGATCGGATTGCCCCTTATCATCCGGCCCAGCTTCACCTTAGGCGGAACGGGTGGCGGCATCGCTCACAACATGGCTGAGTTTGAGCAGATAGTGACCGGAGGCCTGAGGCTTTCCATGATCGGAGAGGTTCTGATCGAAGAGTCGATTATCGGCTGGAAGGAATACGAACTCGAGGTCATGCGGGATATCAAGGATAACGTGGTCATCGTCTGTCCCATCGAGAATTTTGATCCGATGGGCATTCACACGGGTGACTCCATCACGGTGGCGCCCGCCCAGACTCTCACCGACAGAGAGTATCAGATGATGAGAGACGCCTCCATCGCCATTATGCGAGAGATAGGTGTCGAGACGGGAGGGTCTAACATACAGTTTGCCATCCATCCTGAGACGGGTCACATGCTCATTATCGAGATGAATCCCCGGGTCTCTCGCTCCTCCGCCCTCGCCTCCAAGGCGACCGGTTTTCCCATCGCCAAGATAGCGGCCAAGCTGGCGGTTGGCTACACCCTTGATGAGATTCCTAACGACATAACCCAGAAGACTCCGGCCTGCTTCGAGCCGACCATCGACTATGTGGTGGTTAAGATTCCCCGCTGGGCTTTCGAGAAGTTTCCCGAGGCTGATCCGACGCTGACGACCAAGATGAAGAGTGTCGGTGAGGCGATGAGCATCGGCCGCACTTTTAAGGAGGCTCTCCAGAAGGGGCTCCGTTCTCTTGAGATCGGGAGGTACGGCCTTGGCTCGGACGGTTTCGACGAGATAGACGAGGAGGGTGTGAGGAACAAACTGGCCATTCCTAATCAGGATCGCCTCTTCTATATCAAGCACGCTCTGGCTACCGGCATGACCATAGATGAAATATACGATCTGAGCAGGGTCGACCGCTGGTTCTTAAGCCAGATTAAGGAGATCGTTGATTTTGAACAGGAATTGCGGGAGACTCTCGACGGCAGGTTGCTCGCCAAGGCAAAACAGTTCGGATTCTCCGACATTCAGCTGGCTTATCTCTTGAATTCTGATGAGCAAACCATCCGGCGAATGCGGAAAGAGGCAGGAATTCTCCCCACTTTCAAATTGGTTGATACCTGCGCCGCCGAGTTCGAAGCGTATACACCCTACTATTACTCCACCTACGAGAGGGAGAGTGAAATACGGCCAACAGAGAAGCCCAAGGTCATGATCTTGGGTAGCGGTCCCAATCGCATCGGGCAGGGAATCGAGTTTGATTACTGCTGTGTCCACGCCTCCTTTGCTCTCAAGGAGGAGGGCTATGAGACAATCATGGTCAACTGCAACCCTGAGACCGTCTCCACCGATTACGACACGTCGGACAAACTGTTTTTTGAGCCTTTGACCTTTGAGGATGTGATGAATATTGTAGAGGCTGAGAAGCCTGTTGGGGTGGTCGTTCAGTTCGGGGGCCAGACTCCCCTCAAACTTGCCGTTCCTCTCGAAAAGGCGGGGGTGAAGATTCTCGGAACCTCTCCAGACAGTATCGATCTGGCTGAAGACAGAAAGCGGTTCGGCTCAAAACTGAAGAGACTGGGTATTAATCAGGCTCCACACGGTACCGCCACTTCTTACAAAGAGGCCTTGAAGGTTGCCCGCAGGATCGGCTACCCTGTTTTGGTCCGCCCCTCCTACGTTCTGGGCGGCCGAGCCATGGAAATCGTCTACTCTGAAGCTATGCTTGAGGGTTATATTAGATCTGCCGTGAAGGCGTCGCCTGAGCACCCCATTTTGATCGACACGTTTCTCGAAGGCGCCCTCGAGATCGATGTGGATGCCGTTTCGGACGGCAAAGACGTTTTTATCGGCGCCGTCATGGAGCACATCGAAGAGGCGGGAATCCACTCAGGGGATAGTGCTTGTGTTATTCCTCCCTACACCATCAACGGAGAGCTTCTCAAGACGATCGAGGATTACACCCGGCGGCTCGCTCTGGAGCTCAAGGTGGTGGGCCTGATAAACATTCAGTTCGCCATTAAAGACAACGTGGTCTACGCTCTGGAGGTAAACCCTCGAGCCTCGAGGACGGTTCCCTTTGTATCTAAAACCATGGGGATTCCCCTGGCAAAAGTGGCCGCCCGGCTAATCGTCGGAAGAACCCTTTTGGAGCTCGGCTACACCGAGGAGAGAAAGGTTAAACATATCGCGATCAAGGAGGCGGTTCTTCCCTTCGGCCGATTTCCCGAGGTCGATACCGTTTTGGGCCCCGAAATGAAATCGACCGGAGAGGTTATGGGAATCGATACCTCCTTTGGCAAGGCTTTTGCCAAGGCGGAGATAGCGGCTGGCCAGGGTCTGCCGCTTGAAGGAAGCGTCTTCATAAGCGTGAACAACCGGGATAAGCGATCAATCATCTTCATCGCTAAGAGCCTTGACGACATGGGCTTCGAGATCTTTGCCACGGAGGGAACGGGCGAGGTCCTCAATCGAGCGGGTGTCGAAGTCAGACAGCTTCTCAAGATTCACGAGGGCCGACCCAATGTTATCGACCTGATCAAGAAGGGCAAAATCAATCTGATAATAAACACTCCCTGGGGGAAGGGTCCGCGGACGGACGGATATTATATAAGAACGGCCGCTTCCTTCTATGGTGTCCCGTGCATCACTACCATTTCCGCCGCTCAGGCCGCAATTCAGGGCATAGAAGCGATGAAGTTTGAAGAAACGCAGGTCAAAGCGATCCAGGATTACCACCAACAGTAGACAAAGGAGAAGTCGACCTAAAGGTCGACCACTACAATAATTATGTCGACCTAAAGGTCGACCATACAATAATGTAGAGGCGGACCTTTAGGTCCGCTATCGGAGACGAAAGAGAAAGCTAAGGAGCCAAATGTTCCAGGAAAACGTGGAGATCGTCTCCAATCAGGTTGTTGCCTCGGGCTATTATAAGATGATTCTGTCTTCGTCTCGCATTGCGGAGAGGGTCAAGCCGGGGCAGTTTCTGCACATCAGATGCTCTGAGGATTGCAGTCCCCTCTTAAGAAGGCCTTTCAGCATCCACGCCAGGCAGAACGACGGCACCCTCGCTCTTCTTTATAAGGTGGTGGGAAGGGGCACGGAAGCTCTCTCACGCCGCAAGAGCCGTGATTCCCTGGATGTTCTGGGTCCGCTGGGGCAAGGCTTCAGGATTTTTTCTGATAAAGGACGGGCATTAATTGTCGCTGGAGGAATCGGCGTTGCCCCGTTTCTATTCCTGGCTCAGGAACTCAGGAAGAGGGGAGCTGAAGCCACTCTTCTTTTGGGGGCTGAAACCAAAGACTCCCTGCTTTCCACCTCAGACTTCAAGGAATTGGGCATCAAAGTCTTGGTTACCACCGAAGACGGAACGGCCGGCGAGAAGGGTTATGTGCCAGACATTTTTGAACAGAGCCTCTTGTCCCAGGACAAGCCTGTCACTGCCGTATACGCCTGCGGACCAAGGGAAATGCTCAAGAGAGTGGCTGTGATCTGTGGCATATATGGTATAGCATGCCAGGTATCCCTGGAAGAGGCGATGGCTTGTGGGGTAGGGGCCTGTCTCTCATGTGTCGTTTTGACTAACAGTGGTTACAAAAAGGTCTGTAGCGATGGCCCGGTTTTCGACGGAGGGGAGATCGTGTGGCCAACTTAGGCGTCAAGCTGGTGGGCATCGAGATGAAAAATCCAGTGATGGTTGCCTCCGGGACCTTCGGAAGTGGCGAGGAGTATAGCCAATTCTTCGATTTGAACAAACTGGGAGCGTTGGTTACCAAGAGCATGACGTTGAGGGAAGAGATGGGTAATCCGCCGCCCAGAATTTGTGAAACTCCGGGTGGGATGCTTAATTCCATCGGGCTTCAAAATCCGGGTGTAACACACTTTCTCCAGGTAGATTTGGCTTTTTTGAGCCAATACGAAGTTCCGGTGATCGCTTCCGTTGCCGGTACCAGCGTCGAAGAATATGTGGCGGTGATCGAACGCCTTACGGATGCCAAGGGCATAAGCGCCCTGGAGGTCAACATCTCATGCCCGAACATCAAAAAGGGTGGAGTTTATTTCGGTTTGGACCCAGAAATGGCAACGGAGGTGGTCAGGCAGGCTAAAAGCGTTTCAAAATATCCACTCATTGTCAAGCTGACGCCGAATGTTACCAGTATTTCCGAGATCGCCAAGGCAGTCGAAGCGGCGGGAGCTGATGCCTTGTCTCTAGTGAACACGTTTTTCGGCATGTCTATCGATGTGGAAACCTTTCGACCAAGACTTGGTTCCGGCACTGGTGGGCTTTCGGGGCCGGCTATCAAGCCCCTGGCCGTTCGGATGGTTTATGAGGTGGCAAGGGCTGTTTCCTTGCCTGTAATCGGTATGGGTGGCATAATGACTACCGAAGACGCGGTGGAGTTTTTCTTAGCTGGTGCAACGGCAGTGGCGGTTGGGACGGCCAATTTTGTTAACCCGCGGGCCAGTCTGGACATAATCGAGGGACTCGACAGATTTCTGGAGCGACGCGGATTCGAGCACATTAGCGAGATCGTCGGGAAGGTGAAAATGTGAATCCAACAGAAAAATTGATCCTCGCTCTTGACGCTCCCAATATGGTAGAGAACATCAGGTTGGCTAATTTACTGCGCGAACACGTCAGAATCTTTAAGATCGGACTGGCCGCTTTTGCGGCTGCAGGAGAAGATCTCGTAAGCACGATAAGGGGAATGGAGAGGGAGGTTTTTCTCGATCTAAAACTTTTTGACATTCCTCATCAGGTGGCCGGGGTATGCCGGGAAATCACAAAAATGGCAGTCAAAATGTTTACTATTCACCTCTTTGGTGGTATAGATATGATGAAGAAAGCGGTGGAGACTGCGAGAGAGGAAGCGGAATCTCTGGGACTGAAGTCGCCACTCGTCGTGGGAGTGACCGTTTTAACCAGTCTGAACGAGAGTGATTTACACGAGATGGGAGTTTCTCGAGGACTGAGGGAAGAGGTTTTGTACCTCTCAACCCAGGCCAAGAAGGCGGGCTTAGACGGCGTAGTGGCTTCGCCCCACGAAATCGAAGCGATCAAAGAGGCGTGCGGAAGAGATTTTTTGGTGATTGTTCCTGGAGTGAGAGTGGGCGGAGCCTCCTCAGATGATCAAAAGCGCGTGTTAACTCCCAGAGAGGCGATTGACAGAGGGGCAGACTACATAGTTGTTGGTCGACCGATTACTCAAGCACCCGAGCCGCTGGCTGCGGCCAGAAATCTTCTTAGGGATATCAACGGCTAAAGAATAGGAGGGATGTGGTGAACGAAGAAGAGGTTCTGGAGTTATTTCAGAAGACGCGGGCTGTTCACCGGGGCCACTTTGAGTTATCATCGGGTTATCACACGGACACCTATTATCAGAGTGCTCAGATATTTCAGCACCCCAGCCTGGCCGAGAAGGTAGGAGACGAGATCGCCCGCACTTTTCGTGACAAGCAGGTTGATGTGGTTGTTTCCCCGGCGGTGGGTGGGATTGTTCTGGGTTTTGCCGTAGCTCTGGGTCTCGGCTGTCGCGCCATTTTTACCGAGAGGGAGCAGGGCAAGATGACTCTCAGGCGAGGTTTTTCCATCGATAAAGGGGAAAGAGTTCTGATTGTTGAGGATGTGGTGACTACGGGGGATTCTTTGAGAGAGGTTATCGATATTGCGAGAAAGACCGGGGCAAGAATAGTCGGGCTCGCCTCCCTACTTAATCGTGGCGGGAAGGAGGAGATTGCCGGTATCCGTCTCCGCGCTCTCCTCACTGTGGAGCATCCCCTTTATCCACCCGGCAAATGTCCGCTGGACAGAGAGAAGATTCCCTTAGTCAGCCCAGGCAGCCGTCGGCTCTAAAAATTTTTCTTGTTCCTTGTTGCCAACTGCCTTTCTTATTAGTATAATTGTCGACGTCGTCGGATTTTATAATTTAAGAAGGAGGGATCGTTATGCCGTTACCGACACTTTCCACTGCGGAAAGGCAAGCAGCGCTTAAGAAGGCGCTAGAGGTTCGACGTCAGCGAGCTGAGGTCCGAGAAAAACTTAAGAGGGGAAGCATCTCTCTATCTCAGGCTCTTAGCAAAGCTGACGACAAAGTAGTTGGCAGAATGAAAGTCAGCTCGGTTCTGGAATCCCTACCCGGGATCGGCAAAGTTCGAGCCAGAACAATACTGGACGAATTGGGCATAAGCCAGTCCAGGCGCATTAAAGGGTTGGGTGTAAGGCAGCGAGAGGGACTGCTGAAGAGGATAAAGTAGCGTCTAAAGGCCCCAAGGGAAGACTGTTCGTAGTTTCAGGGCCTTCGGGCGTGGGTAAGGATACCCTTATACGAAGGGCACTCAAAGCGTTGCCCGATTTTGAGCGGGCTATAACGGCGACTACTCGCCCACGTCGTCCTGGTGAGAGAGCAGGCGTAAGTTACTATTTCGTGAGTGCTGCTCAATTCGAGGGAAAAAAGAGCAAAGACGAGCTCCTTGAGTGGGCGACGGTTCATGGTTATATGTACGGAACACCGAAGAAATCGGTGGATGAGATAATCGCCGCTGGCAAGAATGTGATTCTGGCCGTCGACGTTCAGGGTGCTCTTACAATCAAGAAAAAAATGAGGGAGGCCGTGCTTATTTTTGTCGCGCCTCCCTCTCTTGAAGAGCTTGAGAGACGGCTCAGACGACGAAAAACAGAGGACAAGAAGGAAATCACTGCGAGGATCGAAGCAGCCAAGAAAGAGATTGAGCTCTCGTCCTTATATGATTATGTGATGGTCAATCGAGACGTCAGTCAAGCCACAAATGAACTCCTCAATGTGATTAAATCCCAATTCCACAACTGTTAGGGTCTACGACCCGTAGGGAGGTCTCCGGTTGATTAAACCTAGAATCGAGGATCTACTCAAAAAAGCTGACAGCAAATTTGCATTAGTTATGGGAGTTGCCAGGAGGACTCGGCAGATCACGGATTTTTTGAATGCTATGGGCAAGGGAGAGTTAATCGAAGAGGAGGGACTCGCCCCTCCTATGGGGGAGGTTGTAAAAGAAACACCTTTTCATGTCGCTATGAACGAGCTTGCTGAGGGAAAATTCACGATAGAGCACGTTTCCGAAGAGGCGAGAAAAGCCAGAGCCGAGATGATTCCTTCAGCTCTGAGCCTCAAGGAAAGAGGCATCAAAGAAGAACCTGAATTTATACCTGAGGTTAAGGTTGAGGAAAAAGCTGGCGAGACAGAAGAGAAGGTGGAAGAAGCCGCGAAGGTGAAAAAGGCTGCTGAGGCGGGAAAAATAGCCAAACCAGAAAAGATGAAGAAGCCAACAGAAGAGGGAAAGAAAAAGGCAAAAAAGACTGAAAAGTTAGAAAAGATAGAAAAGGCGGCGAAAGGGGAAAAGGCATCAAAAAAGGCCACGAAAGAAACCAAGAAGGAGAAAACCAACAAGAAGGCAAAGAAGGAAAAATGAGTTAGATGCTCAAAGGTAAAACCGTTGTCTTGGGAATTACGGGAAGCATCGCGGCTTACAAAGCAGCGGAGATAGTTAGGAGGTTGGTGGAAGAGGGAGTGATAGTGAAGGCAGCGATGACCAGAGCATCCACCCGTTTCATAAGCCCCTTAACCCTGCAAACCCTAACCAATCAGCCTGCTCACATTTCTCTTTTTGAAGAGAGAATCATTCATCCTCTTTACCACATTTCTCTGGCGGAAGAGGCGGACGTGATCCTTGTGGCCCCGGCTAGCGCGAACTTTATTGCCAAGGTGTGCCACGGCATCGCTGATGATCTTCTCACCACAACGGTTCTCGCCGCAAAGGGGCCGGTGCTGGTTGCGCCAGCCATGAACTCGCGAATGTATCAGAATCCAATCACCCAGGAGAATCTCTCACGCTTGAGAGAAAGGGAATTTAGAATCATTGGTCCGGCCACCGGCAAGTTGGCCGAGGGGGAAGGAATAGGTCGCTTAGCTGATATAAAGGACATTATCTCAGCGGTCAAGGAAGAGCTTGCAAAAACTGAGGATTTGAAAGGGAAGGTTTTCGTGGTGACGGCTGGTGGAACCCGGGAGAGAATCGATGACGTTCGTTTCATCGGAAACCGCTCCTCAGGCAAAATGGGATATGCGCTGGCGGAAGAGGCTCTTTCTCGTGGAGCGACTGTGGTCTTAATTGGTGCGCCCACAACCCTTGTGCCTCCGGCAGGGGTCGAATCTTTATCCGTAACGAGTGCGGAGGAAATGAAGGAAGCCGTTTTGAAGAAGTTCAAAAAGGCTGACGCCGTGGTCATGGCGGCGGCTGTGAGCGATTTTCGTGTGACAAAACCTATTAAGGGAAAGATTAAGAGGTCTCAGGGTCTGAAGAGTTTGGATCTCACCCCAACTCAAGATATTCTGTCTGAAATGGGCAAGAAGAAGAGGGGTCAGGTTCTGGTCGGTTTCGCCGCGGAAGCCGAGAATCTTGTGACGAACGCCACGGCTAAGCTGAAAGCGAAAAACCTTGACTTAATTGTGGGGAACGACATAACCAAACCCGACATCGGCTTCGGATCCGACTACAACCAGGTGATTATGATCGACCGCAGCGGAAATGTTGAATCAACAGAGAGAATGACTAAGAAGGATCTGGCACATCTGATTATTGACAGAATTGTAAAACTGGCAGATTCTTCGTCGCGCCAGAAACGGCGCTCCTCAGAATGACACTTTACTGTCATTCTGAGGCGAAGCCGAAGAATCTAACCTTGACAATACTTAAATTGTTTGCTAACCTGCGTTTAGATAATTAGGAACTCTTATCCAGAGAGGTGGAGGGACGGGCCCGTTGAAGCCTCGGCAACCCCCTCGCCCCGCAGAAGTTCTGCAGGACGGAGGAAGGTGCCAAATCCCGCCGGTTCTTCGGGAAGATAAGGGGATAAGTTTTTTGAACGACCCTCTTTGTGACCGAAGAGGGTATTTTATTTTTTAGGAGGTAAAATATTGAAAAGGACGTACCTATTTACTTCAGAGTCGGTTACCGAGGGGCATCCAGACAAGATCTGCGACCAGGTATCCGACGCCATACTGGACGATATCTACAGTGACGATCCCTTCGGCCGGGTGGCCTGTGAGACCCTGGTTACCACCGGTCTCGTTGTTGTGGCGGGTGAGATAACGACTTCAACCTATGTGGATATACCAAAAGTGGTCAGGGAGACGGTGAGGCAGGCGGGATACGTCCGGGCGAAGTATGGCTTTGACTGTGATACATGTGGAGTCATCGTCTCTATCAACGAGCAGTCGGCCGATATTGCCCAGGGTGTAAACCACGCGCTGGAAGAGAGGACGGGAGAGCTTACCGACAAACAGCTTGACTCTTTAGGGGCCGGCGACCAAGGGATGGTTTTCGGGTATGCGGTGAACGAAACACCCGAGTTAATGCCCCTTCCCATTCTTCTGGCTCACCGCCTGGCTGGACAACTGGCAAAAATACGAAAGGAAGGCACCCTGTCTTATCTGAGACCTGACGGAAAAACGCAGGTGACTGTGGAGTATGAGGATGGTAAACCTGTCCGCATCGACACAGTGCTTATCTCCGCTCAGCACAAACCCGGCGTTAAGATCGAGACGGTTATAAAACCGGATCTTCTGGAGCATGTGGTGAAGCCCATACTCCCCGCAAACCTGGTTGACTACAAAAAGGTGAGGTTTCTGGTCAATCCGACCGGGAAGTTCGAGATAGGCGGCCCCCAGGCGGACACTGGGGTAACTGGAAGAAAGTTGATGGTGGACACGTACGGTGGAATGGCTCGCCACGGCGGTGGATGCTTTTCAGGCAAAGATCCGACCAAAGTGGACCGATCCGGAGCGTACATGGCTCGCTATCTGGCCAAAAATGTCGTAGCTGCGGGCTTGGCGGACAAGTGTGAGGTCCAGATCGCTTATGCCATCGGTAAGGCCCACCCGGTCTCGATGATGGTGGAGACCTTTGGCACCGAGAAGATATCCATGAAAGATATTGAGAAATTGATCTGGGATCACTTCGATTTGCGACCGGCGGCCATCATTCGCGATCTCGATCTCAGACGTCCTGTATACAAGAAAACTGCCTGTTATGGCCATTTTGGACGAAACGATAACGATTTTACATGGGAGAAGACGGATATGGTGGATGTATTGCGAGAAGAGGCGGGACTTGTCTAAGTGGCTAACTTTCTCACCGCTTTACGCCTCCTTATCGTTCCCCTGTTTGTCTTTTTCATGCTCTGGACCTGGCCTCGAGCAGCGACTATCGCCTTCTTTTTGTTTCTCATCGCCACCCTTACCGACTGGCTAGATGGTTACATAGCGCGAAGAACTCAAAAAGTAACTCAGTGGGGAAGACTGGCGGATCCCTTTGCGGATCGAATTCTGATAATAAGCGGGTTGGCCACTCTCTTCTTGAAGGGAGTCTTCAGCGAGACGGCTGCCCTCATCTTTTTTGTTTTGATTATCCTGAGAGACATTGCTCTGATTATAGGTCGTGTAGTTATAAGAGCAAAAGGAAAGACCATTTCAGTCAACCTCTTTGGCAAGGTGACAAACTTCATTCTCATGGGTGTTCTCGCTCTCCTCATTTTTCAGCTCGCTTTTCTTAAGGGCTCCTTTCTTTTGTGGGCTTTTTACACCGCTGCTATTCTTTATCTTTTCTCAGGATTGGTGTATATTATCCAGGGCGCCCGAGAACTTCGTGAATCGTAAATCGTAAATCGTGAATAGGAGTAAAAAACAGGTAGCCGAGGCATCTTGCCTCGGAGTAAGGAGTTCGTAGTTCGGAGGCAAGGGATGAGTCTCAAAGAAAAAATTAGTGAGGATATGAAAGCGTCTCTAAAAGGTGGAGAGAAGGAGAGACTCTCCACACTCCGCATGCTGATATCCGCGATCAAGTATACTGAAATCGAAAAGCGACAAGAGCTCAAGAACGAGGACGTCCTTGAGGTTATCAGCCGGGAGATAAAAAGAAGGCGCGAGGCGGTCGAGGAGTATCGCAAGGGCAACCGACCCGACCTGGTTGAGAAAGAGGAGCGGGAAGCGAAGATTCTTGAGGAGTACCTGCCTCCACAGCTCTCCGATGCGGAGATCGAAGCCATTGTCAAAGAAGTGATCGACGAGACCGGGGCGATGGGCCCGAGGGACATCGGAAAGGTTATGGGATTGGTTATGCCGAGGGTTAAAGGCAGAGCCGACGGCAGAAAAGTGAATGATATAGTTGGCAGGCTTCTCACAACATAGCAGGTGAAAGCGTTTTGTGGTATAATAATTTACGGATACATAGGAGTGCTTACATATTAGAGTGTTAGAGTGAGGTCCTAAGGCTTGAGTGTCAAGCAGAAAGAAATTAAGATTCGGGTTCCACCCAATCTTTCCATGGTCGATCTGGTCGGTCATGCCGACGAGTGGCTCAAGATAATCGAATCCTCCTTTACGAGCAGCATTTTGGTGCGAGGAAACGAGATTACCATAACGGGGGAGGAAGAGGAGGCCGAAAGGGCCTCCCGGCTTTTCAAAGAGTTGATTGTTCTCCTTGAGAAGGGTCATCAGCTCAGCGCAGACAACATCAGAGTCTCTATCAATATGATAAAAGAGGAGCAGGGGCTCCCCAGCAAGGTCTTCTCTGATGTCCTCCTGGTTCACCGCGGAAAATCTATCATGCCCAAAACCCCCGGGCAGAAGGCATATATCGATGCCATCAGAAGGAATACCATCACCCTTTCTATCGGTCCCGCTGGAACCGGCAAGACCTATTTGGCTATGGCTATGGCGGTTCAAGCCTTGAACAACAAAGAAGTAGGGCGGATAATCCTGGTTCGTCCGGCGGTAGAGGCGGGAGAGAAGTTAGGCTTTCTGCCGGGAACACTCTATGAGAAGGTCGATCCCTACCTTCGCCCTCTCTTTGATGCTCTCTACGAGATGATGGATCCCGATCATTTTCACTACCTGATGGAGCGTGGAACCATCGAGGTGGCACCCCTGGCTTACATGAGGGGAAGAACGCTGAATGATTCGTTTATAGTTCTGGACGAAGCTCAGAACACCACACCGGAGCAGATGAAGATGTTCCTGACCCGACTGGGTTTTGGGTCAAAGGCTGTGGTGACCGGGGATGTAACCCAGATTGATCTGCCTGACGGTCAGCACTCCGGCCTTATTGTAATAGAGAGAATCCTTAAGCGAATAGAAGGGGTGGCCTTTATTCACCTGGGCGCTCGCGATGTGGTTCGCCACAAGCTGGTTCAACAGATTGTTGAGGCTTACAAAGCGCTGGGTGAAACCAAGGGTTAAATGTCAGATAAACTGTCGGAGGTCCCCTTAAAAATCAGAAAGAGGCTCGCTCAGAAGAGTCTCGACACCAAACAGATTCTTCTCGGTTTGTCCCTGTTTGTTGTTCTCACTGCCATACTGGCATTAAACGTCTTGCCGCCACGGTACATATTGGAGTCTGTTAAACTCCGCGAATTGATCGGTATCTCCCTGCTTGTTCTCGGAGTTCTGGGGCTTTCGGGCTTGTATCTTTATGACTTCCGCCCTAAGATCTTTGAGAAACCTTCGCATCTTCTTCTTTTGGGCATCATCTTTGTCACCATAACCATTTTTGCCAAAATCTTTGCCATTCTGGCGACATTGCATTCTTTCTGGGGGTACCTGATCCCGGTCGCTTTTGTCGCTATGCTGGTGACGGTTCTTTTCGATTCGCATCTTGCCATCATGGTCGTCATAAGCTCCAGCATTTTTGTTGGATTTCTGACCGGTTACAACTTTAGTTACACCGTGGCGGCGCTCCTTGGTGGTCTTATCAGCGTTTACGTGGTTCCCCGACTCTCCGAGAGAGCAGAGTTAACCAAAGCCAGCTTTCTGGTTGGTTCCGGTTTGGCCTTCTTCACCTTCACTATCAGTCTGCTTACCACGACGCTCTCAATTGCGTTGATCAATCTCGCTGTCGGCTTCACTAATGGGGTCTATTCTGCTGTTCTGGCTTTGGGGTCGCTCCCCTTTCTCGAGAGACATTTCGGCATTGTTACCCCGATGAGACTCCTCGAGCTGACCACGCCCAGTCATCCTTTGCTCAAGCGTCTCAAGGAAACCGCACCTGGCACTCACAATCACAGCATCGCTGTGGGAAATCTAGCTGAGGCCGCGGCGGAAGCGGTAGGAGAAAATTCCTTATTGGCCAGGGCAGGAGCTTATTATCACGACATCGGTAAGACAAAGCGGCCTGGCTTCTTTGTAGAAAATCAGAAAGCGGCAGAGGGCAGCAAGCACAAGACTATCAACCCCCATCTAAGCTGTCTGGTGATAACCTCTCATGTTAAAGAGGGGGTGGATATGGCCCAGGAGTATGGGCTACCCAAGGAGATAACTGATCTAATTGGTCAACACCACGGAAAGGGGATCGTCACCTACTTCTATCATCAGGCTAAGAATAATACTCTTAAGCAAGGGGTGTGCGAGGAAAGCTTCAGATACGGTGGCGAAAAGCCGCAATCCAAAGAGGCGGCCATTCTGATGCTGGCCGACGCGGTGGAAGCGTCTGCAAAAGCGATAACGAATCCTAATGTCACCAAATTTGAGCAGCTAATTAAGAAACTCATCCAGGAGAGGTTGAAAGATGGGCAACTGGATGAGAGCCAACTGACCCTCGCCGATCTGGATAAGATAGCCAGATCCTTCACTCACACTCTAACCGGTGTTTACCATCCCCGGGTTGATTATCCGGAACCAGAGAAGGTCAAGGCAACCAAATAATGGGTGTTCTTGTAGATAACTTGCAGAAGAAGGTTGAGGTCGACAAGGAGAGGGTCAAAGCTCTGGCCGAGCGAGTTCTGGTGGAAGAGAACGCCGATCCTGCCTACGAAGTGAGCGTAGCTCTAATTGACAAGGAAACAATGCGGGCTCTAAACTCAAGATATCGTGGGATAAACGCGCCAACCGATGTGCTCTCATTTTCGATGAGGGAGGGCAAGTCGTCCTTTGTTTCTCCCGTCTCAATTCTGGGGGATGTCTTGATTTGTCCTGAAGTGGCGGCGCAAAATGCCAGGAAGTTCGGGCACTCCTTTGACGAAGAGCTTTCTCTGTTGGTCGTTCATGGGGTACTTCATCTTTTGGGGTATAGAGACGAATCTGAAGAAGAAAGAAAAGTGATTAGCGATCGTCAGAAGGAGCTTCTGATTCGTCTTCGTAAGACGGATCAGGATTAGCATGAATAACGTCAGTCTCGCTCAGAGCTTCAAACGAGCCCTGGAGGGTTTGGCCTACTCGGTTCGGAAGCATAGGCACACACAGATAATTCTGTCTATCGCCCTGGCTGTTATAGTCCTGAGTTTCTTTCTCAAACTGTCCATTCATGAGTACATGATTCTTTCTTTTACAATCTCTCTGGTGATTGTAGCCGAGCTTGCCAACACGGCAATTGAGCACTCCATTGACCTGTTCACAATCTCCTATCATCCATTGGCCAAAGCGGCCAAAGATATCTCTGCGGCTGCGGTCCTTATATCTGCAATAAATGCTCTCATAATCGCTGCACTTTTTGTCTGGAGCAGATTGAGATGACCACGGCTACTCTTACAACGGCCAATATTTTTGGACTGATCAGTTTGATAATCTTACTTGTCCTTGCTGGGTACTTTTCCATGGCCGAGACGGCTCTTTTGGCAGTCAATCCTCTGAGGGTCCGTCGGATGGTCGATGATAAGATACCCGGGGCTGAAACACTATCGCATCTTCTCGAAAATCAGAGCAAGTTTCTGGCGACTATCCTTCTTTTGACTCTGATTACGCAGCTCACAGCGGCTTCTATCGCTTCCACCATCGCCTTCAAGCTTTTCCGTAGTATCGGTGCGGCGATCGCCACAGGGTTGATAACCTTTCTTCTTTTCGTCTACGGGGAGGTCGCTCCGAAAACCTATGCGGTGCAGAACGCCGAGAGTGTGGCGCTGCGGGTGGCTTACCCTATATCTCTACTTACCCGCTGGATCAGCCCGTTGATCAGGGTGCTCACATCCATCGCTGAGGTGTCCACAAGAATTCTGGGCCTAAAGAGAAAAGCCAAAGGACCCATCATAACCGAGGAGGAACTAATAACAGCGGTGAGCGTGGGTGAAGAGGAGGGAGTTATCGAAGCGGAAGAAAAGAAGATGATCCATCACATCTTTGAGTTTGGCGATACAATAGTGCGGGAAGTTATGACTCCCCAGCCTGACATGGTTGTTCTGTCTGACCAGGCCACTTTTGATGAAGCGTTGAGTCTGACTCTCAAAGAGGGCCATTCCCGGATACCAATGTATAAGGACAACGTGGATAACATCATCGGCATTCTTTATGCTCGCGACCTTCTTGAATATTTAGGAAAGAAAGAGCCAAAGCCGCCTCTCAAGGAGATGCTGCGGCTAGCTCTTTTTGTGCCGGAGACCAAGCGTGTCAGTGAGCTCTTGAGAGAGCTTCAGAGAAAAAAGATTCACATGGCCATCGTTGTGGACGAATACGGGTCAACGGCCGGCCTAGCGACCATCGAGGATCTGCTCGAGGAGATAGTTGGTGAAATCTACGACGAGTACGATCTTGAAGAGAAAATGTTCGAACCTATCAGTGAGGACAAGGTGAGGGTTGACGCACGAGTCGGTATCGATGAGGTAAACGAGCGTCTGGGAGTTGATCTATCCAACACCGATATAGACACTATTGGCGGACTGATCTTTGAGCTGACCGGAAGGGTGCCCAAAGAGGGAGAAGAGGTGAGACTCAAGAACCTGAGTTTTAAGGTGGAAAAGGTTACCGGCCGGCGGATAAGCAAGGTTCTCATCACAAAACTCCCACCGGAGGAAGAAAGCCTGGAGTAGCAAGGGCATTCAGGGACACTCACCCTCGCTTCAGGAGACGGGCCGACACAGAGGTCGGCCCCTACGAGTTTTCGCAGTTCCCCGTAGGGGCGGACGTCTCTGTCCGCCCTTTCTTCGCAGGAAAAGAAAGAAGACATTCCCCTCCCTTGAGGGAGGGGCAGGGGGAGGGTACTCCCCGATGAAACCGATTGTATTATTTTTTGTTCTCATTTTGTTTATTTTTACCTTTCTGGGCTGTCAGCCTCGGAAGGAATCAAAGAGAGTTTCACCTCCCTCCCGTCCCTCCAAACCAATTTCGTTTGATGCCTTTAGAACTATGGAGGAGAAAATGGCTACCTTCAAAAATCAGGCTGAGTTTCAAACTGGCAACGCTTTTTACCACACGAGATTTCTCTCGGTGGATGTTGGAACACGCATCGAGGGAACAGATAAGGAGAAGCGTGCGGCCGAATATATCATTGGCGAGCTTCAGAAAGCAGGCTACTTTGTTAGGACGCAGCAGGTGCCTGTTCCGAATGGAACTGTTTCCCAGAACATCATGGTTACCAAAGAGGGGTTCTCGGCTAAACGCATTGTTATTGGCGCTCACTACGACGCGAGAGGGGATTCGCCTGGTGCTAACGACAACGCGTCCGGAGTAGGGGTTCTTCTCGAGCTGGCCAGGGCAGCTAAAAGACAGGGCCTTGCTCCAACCATTGATTTCATTGCTTTCGGTGCCGAAGAAAGAATCGACGAAAATCCCGATCACCACCACTACGGTTCCCGTCACTATGTGAACTCTCTCTCGGCGGAGGAGAGGGATAACGTTAAGGGAATGATAACCATCGATATGGTTGGGGCGGGATCGATTTTTTCCATCGGGTCTCTGGAGTATGCACCAAAGGTCTTAGCAGAGCGAATGATTGCTTTCGTTCAAAAGTCGGGTATTCAAACAGAATATTTCAAGAGTGCCGAGCTAAGCGACCATGAACCTTTTGAGAAAGTGGGTATTCCCTCGGCCTGGGTGGAGTGGAAGCCCTACTCTCACACTCACTCTTCGGAAGATAGCCTCGATAAGATTGACCCATCAAAAATGGAAACAGCTGGACGTGCTATCCTCGATTTCCTCCGCGACCTGGACTCACAGGGGTTGCGCTCTTTGCGCTGAAAAATCGCTTCGCTTCCATGAAGTCTTCCTAGAGCGAGGGTATTCAGGGTAAGCGCCCGCCCAAAGCGGGTCCGCCTGGGGCGGAAACTGTGAATTGACCTGTGACTTTGCGGAGTACTTTGCCAGGTCGCGAGGACTGTTTGAGAGAGCCGACTTTTGGCGAAGCGAGTTCCGCAGCGACCTGAGAAAAGTGCGGAGCAAAGGCCAGGTCGGTGAGCTAGCTTTTTGGAATACCCGAGCGATACTCTTTGCGCTGAAAATCTCTTATGCTACACTGATTATGGATTAAGTGGCTTTAAGGGGGTTTATTTGGAGTTTAAAGCACCCAGAGGTACGGTTGATATTCTGCCTGAGCAGATTAAGAAGTGGGATTTTCTTCTTTCTGTTGCGCAAGTAGTCTTCGAAAGATATGGCTACCGGCGTGTTGAAACTCCCATGTTTGAGCGGACGGAACTCTTTTCCAGAGCGATTGGTGAAACCACTGATATCGTACAGAAGGAGATGTATTCGTTTAAGGACAGAGCCGGCCGGGACTTGACCCTCAGACCCGAGGAGACCGCGCCGGTTGTCAGGGTATACATTGAGCACAAACTATACCGACAATCTCCTCTTTTAAAACTTTACTACTGGGGCCCGATGTTTCGCTACGAGAGGCCACAGGCGGGCAGATACCGCCAGTTCTTTCAGCTTGGAGTGGAAGCGTTAGGAAGTGCCGATCCAGCCCTCGACGCAGAGGTTATCGAGTTGTTGATTAGGTACTTTGAGGAACTCAAACTCTCGGATCTCAGGCTTCACCTGAACAGTGTGGGAGACAGCGTCTGCCGTCCTCGATATGTCGAAACTCTCCGGAATTATCTTCGAGAGCATCTCAGTGACTTCTGTTCCGACTGCCGGAAAAGGGCTGAGGTAAACCCGATGCGAGTCTTTGATTGCAAAAACGAAAGGTGTCAGGCGGAGATACGAAAAGCCCCTCTGGTCAGCGACTATCTGTGTGATGCCTGCAAGGAACACTTTGCTCAGGTTCAAGCAGTTCTTAGGAACATTGATATTGACTTTTTTCTGGACCCTCACCTGGTGAGAGGGCTGGATTACTATACCCGAACGGCATTTGAGGTCAAGAGCCCCCGACTTGGTGCCCAGGATGCGGTCGGGGCTGGCGGCAGGTATGATTTCCTGGTTGAGCAGTACGGAGGTCCACCGACTCCGGCCATCGGGTTTGCTATTGGACTGGAGCGGGTTTTGTTGGCCATGGAGAAGGAAGAGGTGAAGATACCTGCTGACAAAGGTCTGGACTTCTTCCTGGTTACTGTGGGAGACGAGACTCGTGGGGAAGCCATGAAACTGATTTCAGAGCTTCGCCGGCAGGGTTTGTCAGGAGATATGGATTACACGGGAAAGAGTCTGAAAGGCCAGATGAAATTGGCCGACAAACTCAAAGCAGCGCACTCATTAATTATTGGTGAGGAAGAACTGAAGAAAAAAACGATAACTGTGAGAGATATGAAAACCGGCGAGCAAGAAAATATCAAATGGGAGAAAATAGCAGAATGGCTTCGGAAAAGGTGAAACCTCGTAGAGGCGGACCTTTAGGTCCGCATCAAACCTACCGCACTCGCTACTGCGGTGAACTTAGAGGAAGCGACGCCGGAAAAGAGGTCACGTTGGCGGGCTGGGTACAGACACGGCGCGATCACGGAGGACTAATTTTCCTTGATCTGAGAGACAGAAGCGGAATCTGCCAGGTAGTTTTTAACCCACAGGTCAGTCCGGAGGCTCACAAGGGGGCTGGAGATGTACGAAGCGAGTACGTTCTCTCTATTAAAGGAAAGGTCTCCAGGAGACCGAAGGAGGCCATAAATCCCCATCTATCCACAGGTGAGATAGAGGTTATGGCCAGCAGTATTAGTGTCTTGAGCGAAGCCGAGACTCCTCCCTTTGAAATAGAGAACAATCTAAGGGTCGACGAGAGCTTGAGACTCAGATACAGGTATCTTGACCTGAGGCGGCCGGAAATGCAAAGGGCTTTGCGCCTCCGACATCAGGTTGTGAAGGCCGTCCATGATTTCCTTGACAAAAACGGGTTCATCGAGGTGGAGACGCCTTACCTGACCAAGAGTACGCCCGAGGGCGCCCGCGACTTCCTGGTTCCAAGTCGGTTGCAGCCCGGCCATTTCTACGCCCTCCCTCAATCACCTCAGCTCTTCAAGCAGATCCTGATGGTGGCGGGATTTGAAAGGTATTACCAGATTGCGCGGTGCTTCAGGGACGAGGATCTTCGAGCAGATCGCCAGCCTGAACACACCCAGATCGACATCGAGATGTCCTTTATTAACAGGGACGATATTCTCTCACTGATGGAGAAGATGGTTGCTGAGATTTTTGATAGAGTTCTCAACCTGAAAATCGCCACACCCTTTTCACACCTGACTTACGACGAGGCCATCCAGATGTATGGCACAGATCGCCCCGATACGCGTTTTGATATAAAGATAGTCGATGTTTCCGGTTTCTTCAAGGATACATCCTTCAAGATTTTTGGCGATGCCATCAGAAACGGCGGCGTGGTTAAGGCGATAAACGCCAGAGGGGCGTCTGACTTTTCCCGCCGAGACATCGACGAGCTGAACACTTTTGTGTCTAATCTTGGAGCTGGAGGATTAGCCTATCTGATGGTGGAGAAGGATGGCCAGGTTTCCTCGCCCATCAGCAAGTTTTTCAGCGAAAACGAGGTAAAAGGTATTCTCAAGAACCTTGAGGGGAAAGAGAAGGATCTTCTATTGTTTGTCGCCGATAAGGAAGAGATTGTAGCCGAAACCCTGGGTGGTCTTCGGCTTGAACTGGCTCGCCGACTGAATCTGACTGCGCCTTCAGAGTACAAGTTTGTCTGGGTGACAGATTTTCCTCTTCTCGAATGGGACGAGGAGGAAAAGCGTTACAAGCCTGTTCATCATCCCTTTGCCCTGCCAACAAAGGAGACGGTTTCCCTGCTCAAAAAGGAGCCGCTCAGGGTTAAGGCCAATGTCTACGATCTGGTTTTGAACGGGGTTGAGGTTGGCGGAGGAAGTCTTAGAATATACGACAGGGGGCTGCAGAAAAGGGTGTTTAAACTTCTTGGTTTAGCAGAGAAGGAGGTAAAGCAGAAATTCTCTTTCATGCTCGATGCTTTTGAATACGGGGCTCCCCCACACGGAGGTATCGCCTTCGGGCTGGACCGCCTGCTTATGCTCATGACGGGGAGAGATTCGATCCGCGACGTGATCGCTTTTCCCAAAACCCAGTCGGCAACGGATCTGATGACTGGCGCACCAGATACTGTAACTGAAGAGCAGCTGAAGGAGCTTGATATTCGCCTGCGCTAAGTGCTATTATGATAGTGGAATTTTAGAGAAGGCTCCAAGTGTTCTGCCTTGTGCGTGATTCGTAGACTTAATTGAGCCAACACACCGGAATAGGGAGCCCGGGCTCTGTCTGTGGCGTGTAGACCCGAAAGGGATCTCCCAGGAGCAGACAGGAGGGCACCCCCCTGTAGAGCGCAGGGTTCAATAGGGTGGGCGGACACGGCAAGGCGGAACTTTTTATAGAGAACTTTATAGAGAACCAGAAAGGGGTTCTATAGCTTGAAGAAGGCCGGGGTGCTATTGATTCTGCCCTTTCTTGCTCTTTTTCTTTTTGGCTGTGGATCCAGCCAAACCCAGGCGCCCTCTCCGACAACAGGAGCGCCAGGAGGGGAAACCCCAACACCTCCGACTGTGGCTCCGAAGCCCGTCCCCGAAGGTAAAGGCACCGAATCCAAAGTTAACATCAAGTTTAAGCCTGACGAGGACACACCCCGCATTTTTAAGAATGCTTTGGCGCTGAAGAAGCCCATCTTTATGGAATTCTATGCAGAGGGGGATTCCCTGACCGATGCGACGCTCCTTCAAGTTGAGGAGCTCCGGTCCCGTTATCGAGACAGAGTCATCTTTATTCTTATTAACGCCAATCGGCCCAGCGCTTTTGGTAATCTGGTTCAACAACTCCCCCTCGAGTATGTTCCCCAGGTGTTGATTTTCAATAGTGAGGGAACGATTATTCGGATTTTTACCGGGTATATCGATAGAGAAACACTTGAGCAGGGCATTTACGATGCAATCTATCGGGGATATTGAAATGTTACAATTAAGTCAATTTAGAGGTGAGAAGAGATGAGTGTCTCGCAGTGGGCCGGAATAATAGCGGCGGTAGCTTTTGTTATATTAGTAATCTTTATAATCCCTATTCTACTTCAACTGAGAAAGACGCTAGCGACGCTCAACCAGTTTGTCGAGCGAGCGGAGCGGGAGATTCTTCCTACCTTGAACAAGCTTCAAACCACAGTTGAGGAAGTCAACGAGGAGTTGGCCAAGGTGAACGACACTACAGCCTCGGTTCAGGATGCGGCAAAGAAAATCGACAATATCGTTCGGGTGGTTCAGGAGATCGTGTCGTCTCCTCTTATCAGGGTGGCCAGCATTTCCGCTGGCGTTCAGGGAGCGGTACGTGCCTTCTTGAAAAGGAAGAAAAGTAAATCGTAAATCGTAAATCGTAAATCTGTAGTAGCCGAGGCATCTTGCCTCGGACATAGCGGGGCAGGGTGCCCCGCCTACCAGATTGGAATTCGGTGGGAGGGAAGTTCATAAATCACAGGGTTCTAACAGACAGAACCGTTGAGAGATTAAGAGACATCGCGATTGTTTCATGGGCTACTATCGGGGTTTTTCTCATTCTCTATGGGCTGGCACGGATACTCGGCGAGATAAGTCTGGTTTTGCGGCCCTTTATTTTTGCTCTGTTGATCGTATTTATTCTCAAACCCCTTCTCGCCTTCTTGGAGGAGAGGGGTCTTCCTCGCTCTCTGGCTCTCGTCCTAACCTATCTTTTCTTCTTCGCCATCCTCATTGTTATTCTGTTTTTTCTTGTTCCAGTGATCGTTAGCGAAGTCAACGCTTTCGTAAAAGCTTTCCCTTCATTGGCGCGGGCGGCGGAACGGGCCATAAGAGGTTACCAGGCCCGTTATCAGACTGTACGTATTCCACCTCAGGCAACAAAGATGCTCGATTCCGCCTTGAGCGGCTTGCAGGATTCAACGATCCGCTTTTTGTCGAACCTTCCAGGGTTCACGGTGAGTCTGCTTTCTCTTATCCTTGACTTTGTTCTTGCCCCGCTGATCGCTTTCTTTATCCTGATAGACAGGGATCGAATCGGCCAGGCCATTATCTCGCTCATTCCAAAGTCTTTAAAGGACGAGGGACTCTACCTGGCCCGACGTTTGAACACGGCCATCGAGGGGTATCTACGAATCATGCTTCTTCTGGCTGTCATCGTTGGCATTTTTAGTAGCATCGGTCTTTCCGTTATGGGAATCCCCTACGCCGTTCTCTTAGGGTTTTTTGCCGGCTTTGTCCAGATCATCCCTTATCTCGGCCCGATTCTGGCGATCATACCGCCCGCACTGATTGCGTTGTTTACCAAATCCACCTGGTTTGCCGTGGCAGTGATTATTTATCTGACCGTTTTAACGCAGGTGGGAAGTTTGGTTCTCGCTCCTGTGCTGCTTCGCCAGCATGTGGGGCTTCACCCCGTTTGGGTGATATTCGCTCTTCTTTTGGGAGGCGCCCTCTTCGGTTTCTGGGGAGTTGTTCTGGCTATACCGGTGGCAGCGGTCATTTACGAAATAGCCTCCTTTTTGCTTCTGAGTCCCGAAGAACGTAAAATTAGGATGAGAGAGGCATGAAAAGTCAGGAAATTCGGGACAGATTTCTCCGATTTTTCGAAGGAAAAAACCATTTAGTTCTGCCCAGTTCTTCACTTATTCCGGAGGATCCCTCTCTTCTTTTGACCACGGCGGGGATGGTTCAGTTTATCCCTGTCTTTAAAGGCGAAGTGAAACCGGAACATCCCCGCGCGGCCACTGCTCAGCGCTGTCTTCGGACGACGGACATCGAGCGCATCGGGACGACTGTGCGCCACCTAACCTTCTTTGAGATGTTGGGAAACTTCTCCTTTGGCGATTACTACAAGAAAGAAGCCATCCCCTGGGCCTGGGAGTTCCTGACCAAGGATCTAAAAATGAACGTCGGACGGCTCTGGATCACCATCTTCCGGGACGATGATGAGGCTTTTGACGTCTGGCACAAAGATGCGGGAATTCCCTCCGATCGAATCGTGAGACTGGGTGAGGAAGATAACTTCTGGAGTGCCGGGCCAACCGGTCTCTGTGGCCCCTCATCGGAGATTCTTTACGACTTCGGCGAGGAATTTAGCTGTGGTCCCGACTGTGGCCCGGGCTGCGATTGCGATCGCTGGATCGAAGTCTGGAACCTGGTTTTCATGCAGTACAACCGGAATGTCCGGGGCGAGTTGCAGACATTGCCGAAAAAAAACATCGATACCGGAATGGGATTGGAGAGGGCGGCTGCGATCCTTCAGGGAGTGACCAGCGCCTTTGAAACCGATCTGATCTTTCCTCTGGTCGAAGCGGCTGCTTCCATCGCCAAAACAAAATACAAAGAGAGCCAAGAAAAAGACGTTTCTCTAAAGATAGTGGCTGATCACATCCGGGCCGTTGTTTTCATGATAAGCGACGGCGTTCTCCCGTCAAATGAGGGTCGTGGTTATGTCCTGCGCCGAATTCTCCGCCGGGCGGTACGCCACGGCAGACTTTTAGGCATAAAGAAACCCTTTTTGGTCGATTTGGCCGGCGAAGTCTACGTCGCCATGGGCCATGCCTATCCTGAGATTCCTCAGAGCCGGGCGTTTGTGGAGCAGATCGCACGAGCTGAAGAGGAGCGCTTCCTCGATACGTTGAAGCAGGGACTCTCCCTGCTTGACGATTACATAAGGGAAGCGAAGAGGACTGGTACTTCGGAGATAGCCGCCGGTTCGACCTTTAAACTCTACGATACCTTTGGCTTTCCTCTTGAGCTCACGGAGGAGATAGCTCACGAAAAAGGTCTCAATGTCGAGAAAAAAGGTTTTTACGCTCTAATGGAGAAGCAGCGTGAAGTGGCCAGAGGGGCAAGGCAGATTGAGGTCGGTGTCCCAAAGGAGATTTACACCGGAGTTTTTGATCGGTACGGAGCGAGCAAATTCGTCGGTTATACGCAATTTAAAAGCCACACGACTATTCAGGCCATCATTGTCGACAATCGAGTCTCTCAAAAGGCCGCGGCCGGCGAGGCTGTGGAGGTTGTTTTGGCCAGAACGCCCTTCTATGCCGAAATGGGAGGTCAGGTGGGAGATACCGGTTTCATAGAGACGTCTACTGGGCGAGTGAAAGTGGCAGACGCCCTTTCTCCTTATCCCGGATTGATTGTTCACAAAGGGAAGGTGGTCGAGGGCGGTATTGAAGTGGGCAGTAAGGCTACCGCCGGTGTTGATGGAGAAAGACGCCTGGCCATCGGCCGGAATCACACGGCCACCCACCTTCTTCACTGGGCTCTTCGTTTGGTTCTCGGCAGCCATGTTCGGCAGGCAGGTTCCCTTGTCGACGAAAAAAGGCTTCGCTTCGATTTTACGCATCCGACAGCTCTTACTAAAGAGGAACTGA